>DASSLQ010000160.1:0-6204 GCA_035689325.1 Burkholderiales bacterium
TGAAGGCGATCATCGCCGGCGCGGGTGGCGCGGCCCATCTCGCCGGCGTCGTCGCCGCGCATACCACGCTTCCGGTGCTCGGCGTGCCGATGCCTTCGAAACACCTGCAGGGACTCGATTCGCTGCTCTCCACTGTGCAGATGCCCAAGGGCATCCCGGTCGCGACGTTCGCGATCGGCGAAGCCGGGGCGGCGAACGCCGCGCTCTATGCGGTGGCGATGCTCGCGCTCAGCGACAAGGCGCTCGCGCAGAAGCTCGCCGATTTCCGCAAGAAGCAGTCCGAAGCCGTCCGCAAGGCCGAGCTGCCGAAGACCTGAGGTGTTACCATAGTGACACCGTGGGCACCACGACGCTGAAACTGCCGGACGAGTTGAAGGCGCGGGTGGCCTCTGTCGTCGATGGCACGGGCAAGAGCCCGCACGCGTTCATGGTGGAGGCGATCGAGGAACAAACGCGCCTCGCTGAACAGCGCAAGGCGTTCGTGGCTGCCGCGCTCAGGGGACGCGAGCAGGCTATGAGCAGCGGCAAGGCGTACGCATTCGAGGACGTCAAGCGCTATTACACAGCGCGCTTGAGCGGCAGGGCAGCGAAGCGGCCGCGCCTCAAGCGGTGGCGCGGCTCGTAATCGCCGCTTCCGCCGACGCGGATCTCGACCGCCTTTTCGCGTTCTTGGCCGGCCAGGATCCGGGCGCCGCGCTCTCGGTCAGCGACGTAGTCTTCGATGGCCTCGAGGTCCTGAAGCGCCATCCGCTCATTGGCAGGCCCGCGGAGCACGGCATGCGTGAGCTCGTCATTTCACGGGGCAAGTCGGGCTATGTTGCTCTGTATCAGTACATTGAACAGGACGACGTCGTGATGGTGGTAGCGCTAAGACACCAGCGTGAAGCCGGCTTTCCCGGACAACCATGAACCGCGACATTGCCGAGGCCGTGCGTACGCTGAAGGCGGGCGGCTTGGTCGCATTTCCGACGGAGACCGTTTACGGCCTCGGCGCCGATGCTTCCAATGCACAGGCGGTGGCGCGTCTCTATGCCGTGAAGCGCCGTCCGGCCGACCATCCGGTGATCGTGCATTTCGATGGCGCCGAGCGTGCGTTCACCTGGGCGCGCGACGTGCCCGACGCTGCACTCATACTCGCGAAGCGCTTCTGGCCCGGCCCGCTCACGCTCATCCTCAAGCGCTCTGAGCTCGCGAAGGACTTCATCACCGGTGGGCAGGACAACGTCGGCGTGCGCGTGCCGGCGCATCCGGTGGCGCACGAGCTGCTCGTCGCCTTTGGCGGCGGTATCGCCGCGCCCTCTGCGAATCGCTTCGGGCTCGTTTCGCCGACGAGCGCGGCGCACGTGCGTGCCGATCTCGGCGCCGACGTCGATCTTGTGCTCGAAGGCGGGCCGAGCGAAGTCGGCATCGAATCCACCATCGTGGACCTTTCGGGCCCGCGGCCCGCGATCCTGCGGCCGGGCAAGATCACGGCGGCCGAGATCGAGGTGGCGCTCGGCCAAGCCGTCGCCGAAAAGCCGCGCGATGCGCCGCGCCACGCCGGCGGGCTCGAGCGCCATTACGCGCCGCGCACGCCCGCGCGGCTCGTGCCCGCGTATCAACTGGATCGCGAGATTGCGCGGCTGAAGGACAAGGTCGCGGTGCTCGCCTTCTCCCGCCCGGACGAGCGCGTCGACTATTGGCTGCGCATGCCGCGGGATCCCCAGGCCTATGCGCACAAGCTCTACGCGGCGCTGCGCGAGCTCGACGGCGCGCGCTGTGAAGCAATCCTCATCGAAGCGCCACCGCCGGCGCCCGAATGGGCCGCGGTCCTCGATCGCCTGCGCCGCGCGTGCGAGTAAGATGAGCGCATGCGAGCAACCGCTCTCGCTTTGCTGGCGCTGTGTACCGCCTGCACGCAGGCGCAATACGTCGCGACCGTGAACTCGGGCACGGTAGTGCATACGAGCAGCAGCCAAGTACGAATCGACACCGCCAGTCCCTTTGGCATCGCGCTCCTCGCGGCAACGATTGCCGCGGCGGTCAGCGGAGACTTCGGCGAGGCGCCTGCTTCTTCCGGCTTGATGGAGCCCATTTGGCGCCTGCCGCCGCCGATGAATCCGGACCGTGCGGTAGCAGAGCAGGATTGCACGAAGCCGATCGAGCTCACCGGCAATCTGCGCTGCCGTTAGTTCTTACCCTGACCCCGAATTCCGGGCTGGCCGTCCTCGACCGTGAATGAAGCGAGGGTGCTGCACTTGCCGTCGCGGGTTTGCACAGTGTCCATGGCGCGCAAATCGGCCTGCACGCGTTGCGGCGTGACCTCCATGCGCACGTAGCCGCGATAGCGGCTGTCGGCGAAGAGCAGATGCGGGTTGTCGGCGCGCAGCGCGTCGATGCGCTCCTGCGGCCACCCGTGCGAGCTGACCGAAGTGCCGACGAGCTCGGCGGCGACGACCGGTGACGCCGGATCATCGAAGTCGAGCTTGAGCTGGTTGACGTTGAAGCAGTGGATGTCGCCGCCGATGACTACCGGATTGCTCTTGCCGGTGAGCGAGTCGAGCAGGCGTCGCCGCGCCGCCGGGTAGCCGTCCCAATCGTCCGTCCACGTGAGGCGGCCGGGTCCGGCCTGCTCGTCGAATTGCGCCATGCGCGTCTGCTGCGCAATGACGTTCCAGTGGCTGCGCGAGCCGGCGAGCGCGGCGTCGAGCCATTGCTCCTGCGCGGCGCCGAGCATGGTGCGCTTCGGATCGGCAAGCTCCGCACACTGCGACGGATCGACCACGTTCGAGCCACCGCGGCCGGGACGCGGGCAGGCTTCGTGCGAGCGGTACTGGCGATCGTCGAGCACGAAGAAATTGACGAGATTGCCGTGGCCGGCGCGCGTATAGATGCGCGCATTGGGTCCGAAAGGCACCATTTGGCGCGGCACCGGCATGTGTTCGTACCACGCCTTGTACGCCGCGGCGCGGCGGGCGAGGAACCATTCGGGCGCATCCAGGAACTGCCCGCGATCGTTCGCGTAGTCGTTCTCCACCTCGTGGTCGTCCCACGTGATGAGCCAGGGACACGCGAGATGCGCCGCCTGCAGGTCGACGTCGGTCTTGTAGAGCGCATAGCGGCGCCGGTAGTCCTCCAGCGTCATGGCTTCGCCGGCGCCGTGGCTGCGCACCGTCTCCCTGCCGCCGCTGAATTCATATATGTAATCGCCGAGATGGACGATCAGTTCCGGTTCATCGGCGACGATGTAGCGATAGGCGGTGAAGTAGCCGTGCTCGTAGTGCTGGCAGGAGGCGAAGGCGAAACGAAGGCGCTGCGGCCGCCCCGCCGGCAAAGGCGCGCTGCGCGTGCGCCCAATCGGGCTGACGGCACCGCCGGCGCTGAAGCGATACCAGTAAGGACGGCCGGCACCGAGGCCATTGACTTCCACGTGCACCGAGTGCGCTTCATCCGGCGCGGCGTAAGCGGTGCCGGCGGCGACCACCTGCTGCATGCGCTCGTCACGCGCGACTTCCCAGCCGACCGGGATCACCTCGGGCGCCATGCCGCCGGCCGGCGCGAGCGGCACCGGCGCAAGGCGCGTCCAGAGCACAAAGCCGCCCGGGTGCGGATAGCCGGAGGCGACGCCGAGGGTGAAGGGCGAGGCCGCGAAGCGCGGCTTGAGGTTCAGTTGCGCGCGCGCCGGTGCCGCTGCCGCCATGCCGAGCGCGGCGAGCGACTGCAGGAAGCGGCGGCGGTCCGGCATGCGACTAGAATTAACGCATGATTCATTTCGTGGTGCACGAGGAAGGCGACGGCGTCGGCGTCGTCGTCGTGGAAGGCGTGAAGGCCGGGCAGCATCTCACCGGCTGGATCATGGAAGACGACAAGGACATCGAGGTCGTCGCCAAAAACGACATCCCGATCGGGCACAAGCTCGCGCTGCGCGACTATCGCGAGGGCGACACCGTCATCAAATACGGCGTCGACATCGGCCGCGTGGTCAGGCCGATCGCGAAGGGAGAACATCTGCATGTGCATAACGTAAAGACGAAGCGCTGGTGATCATGGATCTGAGCAAGGCAACTTTCCTGGGCTACAAGCGCCCGAACGGGCGGACCGGTGTGCGCAACCACGTCATCATTCTTCCGGTCGACGACCTCTCGAGCGCGGCCGCGCTGGCAGTGGAGAACAACGTCAAGGGCACGATGGCGCTGCCGCATCCCTACGGGCGGCTGCAGTTCGGCGCCGATCTCGAGCTCCACTTTCGCACGCTGATCGGCACCGGCTCGAATCCGAACGTCGCCGCCGTAGTCATCATCTGCATCGAGGAGCAATGGGCGAAGAAGGTCGCCGACGCCATCGCCGCCACCGGCAAGCCGGTCGCTTACTTCGGCATCGAGCAGCACGGCGACCACGACACGATCATGCGGGCGTCCAAGGCGGCGCGCGAATTTCTGCAAGCGGCGAGCGAGCTGCGCCGCGAGGAGCGGCCGCTCAGTGACCTCTGGGTCTCGACGAAATGCGGCGAGTCGGACACCACGTCAGGCTGCGCCTCGAACCCGACCGTCGGCAACGCCTTCGACAAGCTGTATCCGCACGGAGTGACGCTGGTGTTCGGCGAGACCACCGAGCTGACCGGGGGCGAGCACCTCGTCGCCGCGCGCTGCCGCAACGACGCGGTACGCAAGAAGTTCCAGTTCATGTTCGACCGCTATCAGCAGGTCATCGAGCGCCATAAGACGAGCGACCTGATGGATTCGCAGCCGACGAAGGGCAACATCGAAGGCGGCCTCACTACCATCGAGGAGAAGGCGCTCGGCAATATCCAGAAGATCGGCCGCAAGTGCGTGATCGACGGCGTCATCGACAAGGCGGAGACGCCGACCGGCCCTGGACTCTGGTTCATGGATTCGTCCTCCGCAGCGGCCGAGATGGTCACGCTCTGCGCCGCCTCCGGCTACGTCGTGCACTTCTTCCCGACCGGCCAGGGCAACGTGATCGGCAATCCGATCCTGCCGGTGATCAAGCTGTGCGGTAACCCGCGCACCGTGCGCACCATGTCCGAGCACATCGACGTCGACGTCACGGGCTTGCTGCGCAAAGAGCTCACGCCCGACCAGGCGGGCGACAAGCTGCTCGAGTGCATGTTCCGCACGGCCAACGGCCGGCTGACCGCGGCCGAGGCGCTCGGCCATCGCGAGTTCGTGCTGACGCGCCTCTACGAAAGCGCTTGAAGCATCCGTTCTTGGAGCGAGGGCGCCGTTCGAATATCGAAGGCGGCTTCGCTCCGGAGGAGCTCGAGCTCGCGCTGCGCCACGTATCGATGCCGCTCGAGGCGCTGCGCTACGACGTCACGCCGGTGGGACTGCATTACACGCTCTGCCACTTCGACATCCCGGCGCTCGATGAGCGCACGTTTCGCCTGCGGGTTGGCGACCGCGCGCTGTCCATGAAGGAGCTGCGGGCGATGCCTCGCCATACCGTGCGCGCGACACTCGAGTGCGCAGGCAACGGTCGCGCCCGATTCGTGCCGCGCTATCCCAGCATGCCGTGGACCCATGGCGGCGTGAGCACCGCCGACTGGACCGGCGTTGCGCTGCGAGCGCTGTTGCAGGACGTTCGCGCGCACGAAGTCGCGTTCATCGGCGCCGATCGCGGATTCGATTCCGGTGTCGAGCACGCGTTCGGCCGCAGCCTGCCGCTCGCCGAAGCGATGCGCGACGACGTGCTGCTCGCCTGGAGCATGAACGGCCAGCCGCTCGCGCCGCAGCACGGGGCGCCACTGCGCCTCGTCGTGCCGGGCTGGTATGGCATGGCAAGCGTGAAGTGGCTGGCGCGCATCGAGCTCCACGACCAGCCCTTTGACGGCTACCAGCAGGCGAGCGGCTATCGCTACAAGAAGCGCGAAGACGAGGACGGTGTGCCGGTACGGCACATGAAGGTAAAGTCGCTCATCTCGCCGCCCGGCGTGCCCGATTGGTACACGGGCCGGCGGCTCGTCGACGCCGGCCCCTTGACGATCGAAGGTCGCGCATGGTCCGGCGCCGGCGTGACCGTGAAGCGGGTGCAGCTTGCGGTCGACGGTGAATGGCGCGAAGCAGAACTCGAAGCTCCCCACGAGCGGTTCGCCTGGCAACGCTGGCGCTGCGAATGGCACGCCACCGCGGGCGAGCATCAGCTCGTCTGCCGGGCGACCGATGCGCAAGGCGCCACGCAACCTGCCCAGTCCGACTGGAATATCGG
>DASSLQ010000161.1:0-3805 GCA_035689325.1 Burkholderiales bacterium
CGAGTAGCGAGCGTGTAAAATCGCCCGCGCATGCCACAGGCTGACGCAAGGCTCACCCAGCGCATCGCCGCGCATTTCGCCGACAGCGCCAAGCTGAAAAGCGAGGCCGCCGGCATTCTCGGCGAGCCGATCGCGCAAGCCGGCGTGTTGCTCGCGCAGGCGCTGAAAGCGGGCGGCAAGGCGCTCGCGTGCGGCAACGGCGGCTCGGCGGCCGATGCGCAGCATTTCGCCGCCGAGCTCGTCAACCGGTTCGAGACCGAGCGGCCGCCGCTCGCCGCGGTGGCGCTTACCACGGACAGCTCGAACCTGACCTCCATCGCCAACGACTATGCCTGGGAGCAGGTCTTCGCCAAGCAGCTGCGCGCGATCGGCCGGCGCGGCGACGTGCTGCTCGCGATCTCGACCAGCGGCAATTCGCCGAACGTGATCGAGGCGCTGCGCGCCGCGCACGACATCGGCGTGCGCGTGATCGCGCTCACCGGCAAAGGCGGCGGCAAGATGACACCCATGCTTACCCGCGACGACGTGCACATCTGCGTGCCGCACCAGAACACCGCGCGTATCCAGGAAGTCCATCTGCTCGTGCTGCACTGCCTGTGCGACGCGATTGATGACCAGCTCTTCGGGGCGAAGCGATGAGCGCGCGCCTGATCGGCGTGCTCGCGATCGCAGCGCTGCCGCTTGCCGGCTGCGTGCCGGTGGTGATCGGCGCCGGCGGCGCGGCGGTTTACTCGTCGCTGGAAGACCGGCGCACCACCGGCACGCAGGTCGACGACGAATCGATCGAGGTGCGCGCCGGAAACCGCATCTCGGACCGCTTCGGCTCGCGCGTGCACGTGAACGTTACGTCGTACAACCGCATCGTGCTCGTCACGGGCGAGGTGCCCGACGACGGCGCGCGTGCGGAAGTCGAGAAGATCGTGCGCGCCGTGCCGAACGTGCGCGACGTGACCAACGACCTGCAGATCTCCGGCATTTCCTCGTACGCCTCGCGCAGCAACGACACGTACCTCACTTCCAAGGTGCGCGGGCGGCTGTTCGATACGAAGCGCGTGAGCCCCGTGCACCTCAAGGTGGTCACCGAATCGGGCGTCGTGTACCTGATGGGCATCGTCACCGAGCCCGAAGCCGACGAAGCGGTCGAGATCGCCCGCAACACCGGCGGCGTGCGCAAGGTGGTGAAGGTGTTCGAGTACTGCAAGCCGAGCGACGACATTTGCCGCGCGCGAACGAAAAGCGGGACCTAGCCCCGCAGTTCGAAGCAAAGATCCGCGACCCGCGGTCGCTTGACTGGCTCGCAAGCCTCGAGCGGCCTCTCGTCTTCACCAACGGCGTTTTCGACCTCCTGCACCGCGGGCACGTCACCTACCTCGCGCGCGCAGGCGACCTGGGCGCGAGTCTGTTGGTCGCGCTGAACAGCGACGCTTCCGCGCAGCGCCTCGGCAAAGGTCCCGGCCGGCCGCTCAATGTGCTCGCCGACCGCCTGGCAGTGGTGGCGGCGCTCGCCGCGGTGAGCGCCGTTACCTGGTTCGACGAGGACACCCCCGAGCGCCTGATCGCCGCCTGCCGCCCGGACGTGCTGGTAAAGGGCGGCGATTGGCCGGTAGAGCGCATCGCCGGCGCGGCGGGGGTGCTGGCGCGCGGCGGCCGGGTGGTCTCGATTCCCTTCGAGCACGAGCGCTCGACGACGGCGCTCGTGCAGCGCATCAGAGGTACCATAGCCTCGTGAAGCTCCACCAGCTCAAGGTCGAGTACGACGCCGAGCAGGACCGCCTGATCATGCTGGTCGCGACCAGCGAGGCGGTGGAGCTGCGCCTGGCGCTCACGCGCCGCTTCGTCAAGCTGCTCTGGCCGCTGCTCGTCAAGCTGGCCGAGGAAGCAAGCCCGCGCATCCGCACGCAGGCGAACCCGGAGGCGCGCAAGGCGCTCCTTGGCCTCGAGCACGAGCACGCGGTATCGAAGGCCGACTTCAGCAAGCCCTACGATGCGGGCGGCGCCACGCGGCCGCTCGGCGATGCGCCGCTGCTCCTCGCGCGCATCCAGACCGGGCACGACCGCAACGGCCAGCCGGTGGTGGCGCTGCATCCGGCTCAAGGGCAGGGCGTGACGCTTTCCTTCGATTCGGTATTGCTGCATTCGCTCTGCCGCCTGCTCCAGGCGGCGGTGAAGAAGAGCGACTGGGACATGGAACTCAAACTTCCGGGTACGGAGCCCTCCGAAGCTGGCGAGCGGCCGGCGCGCACGTTGAATTGAGTGCATTCGACCAGCTTGGCTTGATCGCGCCGCTGATGCGCGCGGTCGCTGACCTCGGCTACGAGAAACCGACGCCCGTGCAGGAGCAGTCGATCCCGCTCGTGCTCGCCGGACGGGACCTCATGGCAGGCGCGCAGACCGGCACCGGCAAGACCGCGGCTTTCGCGCTGCCGATCCTGCAGCGTCTCGCGCCGCTCGCCTCGAGCTCGACCTCGCCGGCGCGCCATCCGGTACGCTCACTGGTCCTTACGCCCACGCGGGAGCTGGCGGTGCAGGTGGCCGACAGCTTCCGCGACTACGGCAAGCATCTGCC
This sequence comes from Burkholderiales bacterium, assembly GCA_035689325.1. GTDB lineage: Bacteria > Pseudomonadota > Gammaproteobacteria > Burkholderiales > SG8-39 > SCGC-AG-212-J23. The sequence continues at coordinate 2,567 of DASSLQ010000161.1, forward strand.
GCTTCGCAGCACCGTGGTCTACGGCGGCGTCGACATGAACGCGCAGATCGCCGAGCTGCGCCGCGGCGTCGAGGTCCTGGTGGCGACGCCGGGGCGGCTGCTCGACCACGTGCAGAACAAGACCGTGATGTTCAACCAGGTGCAGGTGCTGGTGCTCGACGAAGCCGACCGCATGCTCGACATGGGCTTCCTGCCAGATATCAAGCGCATCATCGCGCTCCTGCCGACCGCGCGGCAGAACCTGCTTTTCTCGGCCACCTTCCCCGACGAGATCCGCACCCTCGCGAAGACGCTGCTGCGCAATCCCGCTGAGATTCAGGTGACGCCGCGCAACGTGGCCGCCGAGCTGGTGACTCACGTGCTTCATCCGGTGGCGCGCGAGAAGAAGCGCGAGCTCCTCGCTTATCTCATCCAGACGCGCAGCCTGAAGCAGGTGCTCGTCTTCACCGGCACGCGCATCGGCGCCAATCGTCTCGCGCACCAGCTGCGCCTCGACCACATCCACGCCGATGCCATCCACGGCGACAAGACGCAGGCCGAGCGCGAGGCCGCGCTCGCCGACTTCAAGTCCGGGAAGACCGCGGTGCTGGTGGCGACCGACGTCGCCTCGCGCGGGCTCGACATCGAGGGCCTGCCGCAGGTGATCAACTTCGACGTGCCGCATTCGCCCGAGGACTACGTGCACCGCATCGGGCGCACCGGCCGCGCCGGCCTGACCGGCGAGGCGATCTCGCTGGTCGCGCCGCAGGACATGGAAGCGATGGCCGCGGTCGAACGGCTGATCAGGAAGCGCATCGAGCGGATCCTCGTGCCCGGCTTCCAGCCGAGCGGCGCCACGCTCGCAACCCTGATGGGCGATCAGCCGAGGCATCGGAGTTCCCCCAACGTGCGGCGCGACCGCCCACCGGTCAAGCCCGCCAAGCCCGCCGACCCGATCTTCTCCAAGCCCTACGAACCTGCTCAGGCAACAAACGCGGCTTCGCCGGCGATTGCCAAGGCCGCCGAAGCGCCGCAGCAGCCGAAGCGCCGGCAGCCGCAGGTGGCGGCCCTGCTCGGCGGCCGCAAGCGCGTCTAGAAATCGGGGTCAGGCACCGATTTCGTTGTGCATCGAGTTGAACTGGGTTCCGTGGCTGCGAGCGCCACTCGCGCGTTTCTAGACGCATCGCGCTCCATCGACTTCAATGCAGACGCCGCTGATGAAGCCCGCCTCATCGGAGGCGAGATAGAGGCACGCGTTCG
>DASSLQ010000162.1:0-7586 GCA_035689325.1 Burkholderiales bacterium
AGGTGAATTCCGGCGCGAGCATCGGCATCGCCTGCGTGCCGCAGGACGGCGAGGATGTGGCGACGCTGCTCAGGCTCGCCGACCTCGCGATGTACCGCGCCAAGGATCTCGGCAGGAACGGCTACCAGTTCTTCTCCGCGATGCTCAACGAGGATGCCGCCGCCGCCGCCGCGCTCGTCCAGGAGCTGCGCCAGGGGATCGAGCGCGGCGAGCTGTTCCTCGTCTACCAGCCGCGCCTGGATATCGCCACGCGCCAGGTCGTCGGCGCAGAGGCCCTGCTGCGCTGGCGGCATCCAAAGTACGGCGTGCTCGCGCCCGAGTCGTTCGTGCCGCTCGCGGACGACGCCGGGCTGCTGGTGCCGATCGGCGCCTGGGCGCTGCGCGAGGCCTGCACGCAGGGACGACGCTGGATCGACGAAGGCATCTCGCCGCTTTCCATGGTGGTCAACGTCACTGCGCGCCAGGCGCGCGACGTGCGTCTCGCCACGCAGGTGAAGTCGGCGCTCGAGGAGAGCGACCTGCCGCCGGAGTCGCTCGTCATCGAGGTGCCCGAGACGGTCGTGCGCAACGTGTCCGATGCGCTGGAGAGCTCGCTCATCGCGGTGACCAACCAGGGCGCGCGCCTCGGCGTGGACGACTTCGGCACCGGCTACGCCGCGCTGCCGACGCTGCAGCGCCTGCGTGCGAGCACCGTGTGCATCGACCGCAAGCTGATCGGCGGCATCCCGCAGGAGACCGAGCGCTCAGGATTGGCGCGCGCGCTGATCGCGCTCGCCCGCGGCATGAACTTCGACGTGGTGGCGAAAGGCGTCGAGACGCACGCGCAGCGCGAGTTCCTCGCCGATGCGGGCTGCCGCGTCTGCCAGGGTGATCTGTTCGCGCCGCCCGATACCGCTGACGCGGTCGCCGCGATGTTGCGCGCGCGGCACGCAGCTTAAGAATTCCTAGGCACATCGGCCTATCCGCGCTTGCCTGCACGGGCGCGGCTTCTATGTCACGATGTTGACCGTGAGGCCTGCTGTCGCTGCGCTGCTCTTGATTGCCGCCGTGCCCGCCTTGGCGCGCGGCAATATTTCTCATTTCATCGACAAGATGTCGTGCGCGTCGGGTCCCTACGCGCTCAAGCTGCCCGGCACTTATGCCGAACTGCGCAAGCTCGGCGCGCTGAAGGCCGAGCGCCTGGTGCGCGAGGAGGATCTCGCCGAATACAAGGCGCGCTACGTCGACCTCGTCTTCAACGGCCTGCGCCTCGGCGTCGTCACCTACAGCAACGACCCCGAGCACTACCAGATCACCTCGGCCGAGATCCGCAGCTCGCAGTGGCGCATCGCGCCGTTCCGCACCGGCCACCCGCTGCCGCCGCGCATCGGCGACATCGAGACCAAGACCCTGCACTCGGGCGCCACCGTCGAATTCAGCGGCGAAGAAGACACGCTGCGCGTGAAGCTGAGCGGCCGCCGGGTATCGGTCCTCACCTACCTCTGCGTCGCCGACTAGAGCGCCCCGCCGTCGTTCCCGCGAAAGCGGGAACCCATCAAGACCTTCATCTCCTAGCCTAGCGGGATGCCGTCCGGCATCCCGCCCACGCCGCTCGCGATCGGCGCGTTCGTCTTTGCAGCGCTCGGCGCGCTCTTTCTCATTGCCGCGCTGATGGCGCTCTTTCGCGTGCGCGTGTTCGGCTTCGCCGTGCGCCTGCTCGCCGCCGTGGCGCTGCTCGCGCTCGGCAGCCTGTTCGGCGCCATCGCCATCGGCACGCAGGGCTACCGCGCGCTGACGCGCGAAGATCTCGCCGCCCGGATTGTCGTGCAGCCTACCGGCGCGCAGCGCTTCGCGGCCACCGTGCGCTTCCCCGACGGCCGCGAGTCGAGCTACGAGGTCGCCGGCGACGAGATCTACGTGGACGCGCACATCCTCAAGTGGCGGCCGCTCGCCAACGTGCTCGGGCTCCATACCGAGTACGAGCTCGCCCGCCTCGCCGGCCGCTACCGCGATATCGAAGCCGAGCGCCGCGCGCCGCGTACCGTGTACCCGCTCGGCGCGGAGCGCCCGCTCGATCTTTTCAGCCTGCGCCAGCGCCACACTTTCCTCGCGCCGCTCGTCGATGCCCAGTACGGCTCGGCCACCTTCGTACCCGTTAGCGAGCGCGCCGAGCTCGAAGTGCGCGTCTCGACGACGGGACTCCTCATGCGCGATGTGAGCGCGGCAAAATAGCGGCATGGAAGCGATCAAGGACGCGAGCCATCTATACGAGGTCGAGCGCCGCGCCGAGCACGCCGCGCGCCCGGGATTCCGCATCACCGAGCTGCAGCTCTCAGCGTCGCAGAAGGTGCCCTGGCATTACCACAACAACGTCGCCGACACTTTCTATGTGCTCGCCGGTAATCTGCGCATCTTCCTGCGCGAGCCGAAGGAGGAAGTGCGCCTTGCGCCCGGCGAGACCTACCGCGTGGCGCCGCGGCGGCCGCACCTGGTCACTAACGGCGGCACTGCCTCGGCGACCTTTCTCGTGCTGCAGGGCATCGGCGAATACGATTTCGTGCCGCTGCATGGCGCCTGAAGGCTATCAACCGCTCTTCCGCACGAGCCCCTACGTCGAGCTGATCGGCCCGCTGTATTCGCGCGGCGAAGGCGCGGCCTTGCAGATCGGCCTGCGCGCCGAGCGCAAGCACTGCAACCAGCGCGGCACGGTGCACGGCGGCGTCCTCGCCGCGCTCGCCGACATCGCGCTCGGCTACGCCATGGCGTTCGCGACCACGCCGCCTGCCAATCTCGTCACGGCCAATCTCAGCCTCGACTTCGCCGGCGCCGCCCGCGAAGGCGACTGGCTCGAGACGCGCGTGGACATCCAGAAGCACGGCGGCCGGCTTGCCTTCGGCAACTGCTACATCACGCGCGACGCGGAACGCATCGTGCGCGCGAGCGCCGTGTTCCTCGTCGCCGGCACCCTGCCGGAGGCCTGAGGCCGTGGCTCGCCTCCCGCAGTGGGTGATCGTCTTCTGGCCGTACGTGCTCTCGGCGCTCGCGGTGACGCTGTGGCTCGCCGTTCTCTGGCGGCGCATCGACCACAAGCTGGAATTCGTGATCGTCGCCTTCGTCGCCTGCGCGGTGGCGAACATGGCGATCGAGTTCGTCTGCGCCCACCTGGTGCCGCTCGACGTCGCCGGCACGCCGCCGCCCGACATCCGCAACGTGCGCCTGCGCTTGCTCATCACCGCGGCGGTACAAGCCCCGATAGCACTCGGGCTTGCGTATTACATCGCCGCGTGCACGCGCATCGACCGCTGGCGACAACCCTAGTCGGCTTTGGCGCCGGAGAGCTTCACCGAGCGATTCCACTTCTCGGCCTCGCGCGCGACGAAGCGCGCGGCCTCGGCAAGGGTCATCGGCGCGGGCTCGAACCCCATCTTCTCGATCGCCTCGCCGACCGCGGGCTCCTTGAGCGCGCGGTTGAACTCGGCGTTGAGCCGCGCCACGACCTCCTTCGGCGTCGCGCGCGGCGCGAGAATGATGTACCAGCCGCCGACGTCGAAGCCCGGCAGGCCGGTTTCGCTCAGCGTCGGTATATCAGGGTACTTCCGCAGGCGCTGGGGCGAGGAAAAGCCCAGGAGCCTGAGCTTCCCCGCCTGCGCCATCGGCGCAAGCGGTGGATACGCATTGAAGACGAACTGCACATCTCCGGAGACGAGATCCGGCACCGCGAGCTGGATGCTGCGGTAGGGCACGTGCGTGAGTTCGACCCCCGCCGCCGCACCGAAGAGCACGGCGGCGAGGTGTCCGGCGGTGCCAGGACCGACCGATGCGTAATTCATCTTGCGCGTGCGGCCGAGCGCCACCAGATCGCCGACGGTATTGACGGGCAGCGTGGCGCTCGCGAAGAGCGCGAACGGCGCGATGGCGAGCGTCGCGACGGGCGCGAGGTCCTTCTGCGGATCGAAGGAGAGCGATGAATAGAGCGCCGGGTTGATGACCAGCGCGGGTCCGGTGAGCACGAGGAGATAGCCGTCCGGCGGCGCCTTCGCCACCGCGTCCATCGCGATGTTGCCGCCGGCGCCCGGCCGGTTCTCGAGCACGAACGGCTGACCGAGCGAAGGCGTGATGCGGTCGGTGAGCGTGCGCGCCATCGCGTCTGACGCACCGCCTGCGCCGAAGGCGATGAGGATGCGGATCGGCTTGCGCGGATACTCCTCGGCCGCAGCGAGCGCGGCGAAGCACGCGAGCGCCAGCGCAAGCCACCTCATTGCGCGAGGGCGAAAATGCGCGCCGCGTTGCCGCCGAGGATCTTGGCCTTGTCCGCCGCCGGCAGCGGCAGGCCGTCGACCACGCTGGTGTCGTCGCCGATCAGCGGGTCGTCGGAACCAAACAGCAGGCGCTCGGCGCCGACGATGCTGTGCGCCATCATCAGCGCGGGCGGGTAAAAGGAAGCGGTGTCGTAGTACAGGCGCTTGGCGTACTCGCTCGGCGGCCGGTTGATGTGCTTGCGGCAGTCGGGAAACAGCCGATAGCCGTTGTCGAGCCGCTGCAGCAGCATGAGGAGCGCGCCGCCGGTGTGCGCCATGATGTAAGGGAAGTTCGGATAGCGCTCGAACACGCCGGAATAGATCAGCCGCGCCGCGGCCATCGTGGTGTCGAAGATGAAGCCGACGCGCAGCGGCAGCTCGAACTCCTCCTGCCGCAGGTTCGGCGGAAACATCGGGTGCTCGAACACCGGCAGCCTGAGCCGGTCGAGCTTCGCCCAGACCGGCTCGTAGCGCGCGTCGTTCACCGGCACGCCGGCGACGTTCGAGCCGATCATCACGCCGTGCAGGCCGAGCTCGCCGACGATGCGATCGATCTCCGCCAGCGACGCTTCCACATCCACCAAAGGCAGGCTGCCGACGCCCGCGAAGCGATCGGGATGCGCGCGCACCATGGCTGCGGTGGCGTCGTTCATCAGCCGTGCGATCTCGATCTGCCGCGCGCCCTGCCAGTCGTACACGTTCGGCGACGAGAGCGACAGCACGCGCATGTCGATGCCCTGCTTGTCCATCACGCGCAGGCGGTGCTCGATGTCGAAGAAGTTGTCGCGGTACCACATGTACGTGTAGCCGTTCCTGCGCATCAGCGTCTGGCCCTGCGGCGTGGTGCTGCGCTCGAGCGTGAAGTCGCGCCACATGGCGTCGAAGTAGCGGCGGTCAAAGATGTGCGAGTGGACGTCGATCTTCATGCGACGACGAAGTCGAATGCGCCTTCGCCGGCGGCGGCCATGCGCATGACCAGCTCCGCCCGGAAAAGGCCATCGCGCTGGTTTTCGGGCTGGTTCGGGAAATAGAGCTGCGTGGTCAATATGCGCCCGCCGGGCGGCTGCACCTTGACGTGGATGTGCCGGGTGCGGCCCGGATACACCGCCGGCACGATGGTCTCGAGCTGGTAGCGTCCGTCGGCATCGGTGAACTGGTGCCCGCGGTAGCGAAAGCCGGTGTTGTCGTAGTCGCCGTTCTCGTCCGCATGCCAGAAATCGAGCAGCGCATGCGCTGCCGGCTTGCAATCCGCGGTCAGCACCCGACCGCTCACGATCAGGCGTGGCGCCTTGCTGCCGGCCTCGATCAGCGTGATGCGCTGCGGGCTCGCCGGCTTGAAGAACGGTCCTTCGGTCTCGCGCGGCGTCGGCTTGCTGCAGACTTCGGCCCACGCGCCGTGCGTGAGCGGCAGAAAAAGTGCCGCGCCGACGAGGCGGCGGCGATAGAGCGACCTCATGCACTGCTCCTTGGCGTGCGAACGAGCAGAGCGTACGCCAGGAAGGCGGTCGCCGCGCACGCGAACATGACGATCGCCATCGGGACCGGGCCGCGGTTGCCGATCCAGCCGACCGCGGCGCTCGCCGCCACGCCGAACGCCGATTGCGTGGCGCCGAGCAGCGACGCGGCGGCGCCCGCGCGCTCACCGAAGGGCGCCATCGCCACCGAGGTGGCGTTCGAAGCGATGAAGCCGACGCTGCCGATCATGACGAAGATCGGGATGAAAACCCCGGCGAAGCCGAAGAGTCCGCTCGCCGCACAGGCGAGGAGCGCCGTCGCGCCGCCGCCGAGCCCATAGACGCCCCATCCAAGCACGCGCCGCACGCCGTGGCGCGCCACCATGCGCCGGTTGATCTGCGAAACCGTAATGAAGCTCGCCGCCCCGGCACCGAAGTACCAGCCGAAGTTCTCGGCGGCCACGCCAAAGTATTCGATGTAGACGAACGGCGCCGCCGCCAGGTATGCGAAAAACGCACCGAAGGGCGCGATGAACACGATCACCGGGCCGAAAAAGCGCCGGTCTTTGAAAAGCGGCAGCGCCGCGGCGAGGGCGCGCACGAGCGTGGCGCTTCGCCGATGCACCGGGTGCGTCTCCTCGAGGAAGGTGGCGACCAGCACGATGCACAGCACGGTGTACGCCGCCAGGAAGCCGAAGATCCAGTGCCACGACCCGTTCACCAGCAGCCAGCCGCCCGCGAGCGGCGCGAGGATCGGCGCCGCGCCCATCACCAGCATCATGAGCGACAGCACGCGCGCCGACTGGATCTCGTCGAACTTGTCGCGGATCACCGCGCGGATCACCACCATGCCCGATGCGCCGCCGAGCGCCTGCGCGAAGCGCAGCAGCACGAAGCGCTCCATCGTACCGGCGAGCAGGCAGCCCACCGACGCCGCCGTGAACACCGCGAGCCCGCCGACGAGCGGCGGCTTGCGCCCGTAGCGATCGGCGATTGGCCCGAAGCCGAGTTGCCCGATGGCAAGGCCGAGGAGATACGCCGAGAGCGTGTGCTGCACGCGCGCCGCGTCTACCTTGAACTCGGTGGCGAGCGTCGGCAGCGCCGGCAGGTACATGTCGATGGCGAGGGGACCGATCGCCATCACCAAGCCGAGCACCAGCGTGAGCCGTCCTATACCTTTGGGATTCGGGGCCAGGGTCGGAATTGATTATTACGTACTAAGTACGGAATTCAGCCTTTGACGCAAAGCACCTGCTTCAGCGTGTGCACCACCTCGACCAGATCGGACTGGTTCGCCATCACCTCGTCGATGTTCTTGTAGGCGCCGGGAATCTCGTCCAGCACGCCCTTGTCCTTGCGGCAGATGACGCCCTGCGTCTGCACCGCGAGATCCGCGACCGAGAACTGCTTCTGCGCCGCGTTGCGGCTCATCTTGCGCCCGGCGCCGTGGGCGCACGAGTGGAAGCTCTCGGCGCTGCCCGTGCCGCGCACGATGTAGCTGCGCGCGCCCATGCTGCCCGGGATGATGCCGAGCTCGCCGCGGCCGGCACGGATCGCGCCCTTGCGCGTGAGCCACACCTCCTCGCCATAGTGCCGCTCGCGCTCGACATAGTTGTGATGGCAGTTCACCGCTTGCTCCGCCGCCTCGAACGGCGGCAGGTGCCGATGCATCGCATCGATGACGAGCTCCATCATCTCCGCGCGGTTGGCGCGCGCATAATCCTGCGCCCAGCCGACTGCCTCCACGTAATCGTCGAAGTGCTGCGCGCCTTCGGGGAAATAAGCGAGGTCGCGGTCCGGAAGGTGGAGCTGGTTGCGCTCGGCATCGCGGCGCGCGAGCTCGATGAAGTAGGTG
>DASSLQ010000163.1:0-18028 GCA_035689325.1 Burkholderiales bacterium
CGCCGCCGGCTGCGAGCAATGGCAGGGGCATCTCTTCAGCGGTCCGCTCGAGGCTGCCGACTTCGCCGCGCTGGCGGCGCTCAGCGCGCGCGCCGAGCGCCGCGCCTGAGAATCGGGGTCAGGCACCAATTACCGACGAAATCGGTGCCTGACCCGATTTTTCACCGCACTGCGGACGGCTGCGGTCTGTGTAGCACCAGCGCGGTGAGCAGCCAGGAGATCAGGCTGTAGACGATCGCGCCGAGCACGCCCCACCAGAAGCCGGCCACCTGGAAGCCCTGGATGAACGAGCCGACGAACCAGAAGAGCAGGCCGTTAATTACGAAGATGAAGAGCCCCAGCGTGAGGATTGTCACCGGCAGCGTGAGCAGGATCAGGATCGGCCGGATCACCGTGTTGACGAGGCCGAGCACCAGCGCCGCGACCAGCGCCGACGTGAAGTCGGCGACGTTTACCCCCGGCAGCAAATAAGCGACGAGCATCAGCGCGATCGTGTTGATCAGCCAGACGATGAGGAGTCGCACCATTTACTCCCACAAACCCGCAGGCATCGGCAGGCCCGCATAGTCGCCCGCGGTAAGCGGGCCGTCGGGGGGAATGCCGAAGCGCTCGAGCACCGACATGATCTGGCGCGCGTGCTGCGCCGAGTGCCAGGTGCAGCGCTCCATGACATGGTGCAGCGGCTGCTCGCCGTAATAAGTCTGCAGCTTCGCCTGCGCCGCACGCGCGCCATCGCGGCGCCACCAGCGCTCGAGGCGCGCGCTCACCGCCTTGCCATAGTCGCGGATGTGCTCGACGCGCGTGACATTCGCCGGTGGCGGCGCGTTGTAGACCGACGTCAGGTCCTGCACTCCGTCCTCGATCGCCTGGAGAAAGGAATCGGGCACCTGGTAGATGTGATACGCGAGGTCGCGGATGCTGCGATCGCGTCCCGGCGTCGCCCGCTCCGCGAGCCGCGCCGCCGGGAGCTGCATCACGTGACGCTGGGCGGCGGCCAGCACCTTCTGCCACTTGTCGTAGAGCGCTGCCGGCGGCAGGCGCTGGAAATCGACCTTGCGCCCGATGAACGCCGAGACGTCGGCGAGCTCCTGCGCAAACACGTACTCCTTGCCGCGGGCGACCACCGGCACCGTGCGCACGCCGAGCGCGCGCAGCTCCTCCATCGCCTCCGGCCGCGCGGAGACATTGACCGATTCGTACTCGACCCCGAGGTTCGTCAGGAACTCCTTGACCTTGACGCAGCTCGAGCAGCCGGGCCGCCAATAGACGCGCAGTTCGTTCATGTGGCCACCTTTACACCGCGCACGCCGTGTCTTTCAATCGCGCGCGCGACAAATCCGGAGCGTTTCACATCCTCGGCGAATTCGCGCAGATATTTCGCCGCCGCGGCGCGGCCCTTCGGCGCGCCGATCGCCTGCTGCACGCCGGTCACCTGCCCGTCGAGCACGCGCGAACCGGGCGTGCGCTCGGCTTCCTCCACCAGCTTGGGCTTCAGGCCGGCCAGCGCCTCCAGCTTCTGGGCGATGAATGCGTCGTATGAAGCGGGAATGCCCTGCGCGCGCACCAGCTTCGCCTTCTTCAGTGTGCGCGTCAGATACAAGTCATACGCGCTGCGCTCGGAGACGGCCACCCGCACACCGTCGCGGTCGACCTCCGCAAGGGCCTTGATCGGCGAGCCCGCGGGCACGAGAAAGGTCACCGGTATCTCGAGATACGCCGGGCTGAACTCCACCTCATTGGCACGCTGCGGCTCGGCGCCGAGGAAGCCGACGTCGCACGCCGCGCTCTTCACCGCGTCGAACAGCTTGCCGGCGCCGTCGAACTTCACGAACTCGAGCGTGAGCCCGGTGCGGCGCGCGAGCTCGCGGCCGAGGTCCGGCGCGATGCCGCGCGGCTCGCCGTTGGCGTCGTCGCCGAGCACCAGGAGAAAGTTCGAGTAGTTGAGGCCGACGCGCATGCGCCCCGACGGTGCCAATGCGGGTGCGAGCTCGTTGTTCATGGCTTTGCCGCGTAGAAAAGGTTGGTCATGCTCTTGATGTCGAGCGCCCTGAATTCGCGGAAGCCGGCTTCGCGCAGCAGCTGTTCGGTCTTCTTCGGGCCCATGCACGTACCCAATCCCGGCCCGCCGCGCGCGAGCGACTGCGTCATGCAGTGGAACAGGCTGAAGCCGTAGAACATGGTTGCCACCGGGTTGCGATTGTCCTCAAGGCGATCGGCGGCCTTGGGTTCGACGATGAAGAGCGTGCCGTCGGCTTTCAGCAGGCGGTGGATCTCGCGCAGCGTCGCGACCGGCGCGGCGAGGTCGTGGATGCAGTCGCAGATCGTGACGAGATCGAATTGCCCGCCCGGCCTTTCGGTGCCGAAGGCAATCTGCAGCCCCTTCGCCGCCTCGCGCGCGCGACCGATGGACTGCGCGTCGACGTCGAAGCCCGCGACCTGCGCCGCCGGGAAGGCCTGTTTGATCGCGATCGCGACGCGGCCCGAGCCGCAGCCGTAATCGAGCACGCGGCCGCCGGCGCGCAGCCGCTCCACGGTTTGCGGCAGCGCTTTGAGCCAGTAATCGGTGAAGCGCTGCTCGTACTGCCCGCGATTGATGAGATCGAGTGCGTTCAGGCAATCCGCGCCGAACTCCTCGAAGCGCACGCCGCCGCCTTGCGCAAAGGCGCCGGCGACCTGCGGCGCGACGCGCATGAGCGGCGGCACCATCTCCCACATGCCGCCGACGAAGTGATCGGTGCCGTCGGAAGCGACGAAGTAGGCCATCTCTTCCGGCAGCTCGTAGGTCTGTGCCGCCGGCGAGTAATCGAGGTATCCGGCGCTCGCCATGCCGCGCAACCATTCCTCCACGTATCGGCGCTGCAGGTTGGACGCACGCACGACATCATCAACGGTCAGCGGGCCTTTGCCCGCCATGGCGCGGAAAAGCCCGGTGCGCGTGCCGACGAGCGCCATGCCGGCGCTCATCGCGCCCGCCATGTCGCGGAACACCTTGTCGATCGCCTGGCGGGCCTTTTCCTTGTCCACGGAGGCGAGCATTGTAGACTCGACGCCGATGAAGGAGCCTCGTCCCGTTACGCTCACCGGGCACGGCGTGCGCCTCGAGCCGCTCGCGCGCGAGCATCGCGACGCGCTCGTCGCGGCGGCGGCCGACGGCGAGCTGTGGCAGCTCTGGTACACGTCCGTGCCGCGCCCCGAGGAGACCGAGCGCTACATTGCGCAGGCGCTCGCAGGCCAGGAGGCCGGGCAGATGCTCCCCTTCGTCGTGCGCGAGACCGAGAGCGGCACAATCGTCGGCTCGACGCGCTATCACGACATCGTGAAGGAGGCCGAGCGCGTCGAGATCGGCTACACCTGGTATGCAAAGCGCTGGCAGAAGACGCACGTCAACGCCGTGTGCAAGCTGCTGCTCTTCGGCCACGCATTCGAATCGCTCGGCTGCAAGGTCGTCGGCCTGCGCACCGACAATTTCAACTTCACCTCCCAGCGCGCGATCGAGGCGCTCGGCGCGAGGAAGGACGGCGTCATCCGCCACCATGCGCCGCGCCGCGACGGCACCGTGCGCGACACCGTGATGTACAGCGTCATCGCGTCCGAGTGGCCGGACGTGAAGCGACATCTGGAGCTGCGACTTAGCCGGGGAAAGAAGCTGGGCGCGTAAATTGCTGTACCGAGGGCCGTGAACCTGTCGCTGCGGCCCGAGCATCTCAAGCGCTACAAGGACTTCGCGCTGCTCTTGTGGAAGTACGGGCGGCGCGATCTCGTCGCGCGCGCCGGGTTGAACGAGCTCCTGCCGCAGGAGGCCGACGAGAACGCCGCGCACGTTCCGCAGGCGCAGGAGCTGGCGCGCGATGTCGAGCGGCTCGGGCCGACCTACATCAAGCTCGCGCAGCTCCTGTCCACGCGGCCGGACATCATCCCGCCCGCGTACGCCGATGCGCTCACCCGGCTGCAGGACCAGGTCGAGCCCTTTGCCTACGCCGAGGTGGAGAAAGTCCTCGACGAGGACATCGGCGCGCGGCTCTCGAAGGTGTTCGAGCGTATCGAGCCGCGGCCCGTTGCCGCCGCGTCGCTCTCCCAGGTGCACTACGCGGTGCTGCGCGACGGCCGCGCCGTGGCGCTCAAGGTGCAGCGGCCGGGAATTCGCGAGCAGGTGCTCGACGACCTGGCAGCGCTCGGCGAGCTCGCCGCGTTCCTCGAGGAGCACACCGAGTTCGGCAGCCGCTTCGGCATCACCGCGCTCTTCCAGGAGTTCCGCAAGTCGATGCTGCGCGAGCTCGACTTCCGCCAGGAAGCGCTGCACCTCGTGACGATCGGCAACAACCTGCGCGAGATCGCGGAGATCGTCGTGCCGCAGCCGATCATGGCATACACCAGCTCACGCCTGCTGACCATGCAGTTCATCCCCGGCAAGAAGGTGACGGCGCTCAGCCCGCTCGCGCGCCTCGAGCTCGACGGCGGGCGGCTCGCGGATGCGCTCTTCCGCGCCTATCTCAAGCAGATGCTGCGCGACGGCTTCTTCCACGCAGACCCGCATCCGGGGAACGTGTTCCTCGTCGATGGACGCATTGCGCTCATCGATCTCGGGATGGTGGCGAGGCTGCGGCCGGCGCTGCAGGACCGCTTGCTGCAGCTGCTGCTCGCGGTAAGCGACAACCGGCCCGACGATGCGCTGAAGGTGTTGCTCCTCATCGCCGAGGACCGCGCAGGCGCCGATGAAGCCGGCTTTCGCCGCGCCGTCGCCGACCTTATCGGACAGCACATGGAAGTGCAGCTCGCGCGGCCTCAGGTCGGTCGCGCGATGCTCATGCTCCTGAAGGTGGCCGCGCAGCACGGCATTCGGCTGCCGCCCGAGTTCGCCATGATTGGCAAGACGCTGCTCAACCTCGACGAGATCGGCCTCACGCTTGCGCCGCGCTTCGACACGAACGCGGCGGTGCGGCGCCACGCCGCCGCCATCACGCAGGAGCAGATGACGCGCGACTTCTCGCTCGGCAGCTTCTTCAGCACCGCGGTGGAGCTCAAGAACTTCGTCCAGCATCTCCCCGGGCGCATCAACCGCATCCTCGACCGGCTCGCTGACAACGACTTCCGGATCAAGGTCGAGGCGCTCGACGAGGCGCGCCTCATGGAAGGCATGCAGAAGGTGGCGAACCGCATCACGCTCGGCCTGGTACTCGCGGCGCTCATCGTCGGGGCGGCGCTGCTGATGCGCGTAGAGACCCCGTTCCGCCTGTTCGGCTATCCGGCCCTCGCGATCCTGCTGTTCCTCGGCGCCGCGGTGGGCGGCGTGGGGCTTGTCTTCACCATCCTGGTGAACGACATCCGCGCGCGGCGAATTCGGCGCCGGGGTCGCAACTAAACGAGGCGTTTCCGCATGAACGCCGAGCTCGCCGGACAAAGGGCGGCGAACTCCTGCGTTTCGCGAATCGCCGGCGGCGCCGCTTCTCTCGGTACGCGCTCGTAGCCCTTGCGCTCGAAAAAGCGTTCGGCGGTATTCGTCAGCAGGTAGATTTGCGTGATGCCGCACGAGCGTGCATGGCGCTCGGCGTCAGCGACGAGCGCGCTGCCTACGCCATCACCGCGTTCGCTGGCGGCTACGGCGAGGGAACGCAGCAGCGCATACGGCGGATAGAGCTCGAGACCCACCACGCCGTCCAGCCTGTCGCCGGTCCCGCAACCGATGAAGTGCTCGAGGTGGTCGCTAAGATCCGATATCGGCAATTGCGCTTGCATGAGCAGCGACTTGACCGCAGTCGCTGCAGGTCTGGGGAAACAATTGCGAACTGTCACAACGGGATGGCGAGCAGCGTATCGAAGCGCCGGCTGTCGCAAATGACGATGCGCTCTTCGTAGCGCAGCTCCGGGAGCGCGATGCGATCGACATAGCGGCCGCTCGCGAAGAGCTGCGTGTCACCGTTCTCCATGATGCGCACGACGAGGAAGTTCGCCATCGATTTGATGATGCCGGCGCTTTCCTGGTCGACGAGCACCGCGCTGACCATGTGCCGGTAGCCTTGCGGCTCGTAGATGTTGGCGTGCCGCAGCGATGCGATGCGATCGCGCAACATCGCCTGGCCTTCGGCGTAGAGTACGGGCAGCGGCAGGCCGCGCGCTTCGTTCTCGGCGGTGGTGACGCGATAGCGGCCCTTCGCGGTGAAGAACTCGGGCCAGCGCTCCAGTTCGCCGTTATCGAGCGCGTGCGCGTATCGTGCATGCAGCTCTTCGACGCGCTGCCGCAGCTCGAAATTGGTGACAGTCACCAATTAGACCTGCATGTAACTGCGCCAAGCCTTCCACAGGCCGCGCACCGCGGTCTCGGTGATGCGCGAGTCGCCGGAGCCGATGGTCGCTCCGCCCATCTCGATCACGGACGCCCGGTCGCGGGCGGCGGCGACGCCGCGCTGCACGAAGCCGGTCGCCGCGCCGTCCTCCATCGAAATGTAGCCGGCGGGGCCCACGAGATTCGCCTGCAGCAGGCGCCGGCGCAGCATCGCGTCGTCGTCGTCCGCGAAGCCGAAGAGCGTCCAGTTGAGCTCGGTGCGGTCGATGCCTTTCGGCACGACCTGGCGCGCGGCGAGCGAGTTCCTGATCTGGTGCAGCACGAAGCCCGGGAACAGCGACAAAATCTGAATCGAGACGTTGTCGCCCAGCTCGTCCACCTGCTCGAGCAGCTCGGGAGCTTCCAGGCGGAAGTCGTGCTCGCCGCCGGCGGAGCGCATGCCGCCCGCCTCATAGGCGTCGCCGCGGTCCTCGACCATCTCGGTATAGGTGCAGTGGTGCGCGCCATCGGCGGAGACGAAAACGCCGCCTTTCTGCGTCAGCCGGTTGATGCGAAAGCGCGTGAAGAAGAGATGCAGCAGGCTCGCATGGTACGTGTCCTTCACGTTGTCCATGTAGAGCTTCCAGTTGTTGGGCAGCACCTGCGTATAGGTGCCGAGCACTCTCAGCGGCTTCACCATCACGCGCTTCAGCCGCGGCAGGATCTCCGGGCCGATGTAATCGGTGAGCGCCGGCGTCTTTTCGGACAGCGTGCCGTAGACGAGCCCGTGGATCGATTCGACGCGCAGCTTCTTCGGTGACTGCGATTCGGGGTGCGCATCCGCGGGCATGCCGCCCTTGCCGGCGATGCCTTTGCGGAAGGCGACGTTGGTCAGGTTGCCGGCGTGGTCGTAGGTCCAGTTGTGATAGATGCAGTTGAAGCGCTCGGTGCGTCCGCGCGCCTGCATGACGATGAGCGCGCCGCGATGCGCGCACCGATTCTCGAACGCGTGCAGGCCGCCTTGCTTGTCGCGCGCGACGACGACCGGCATCTCGCCGACGAACGTGGTGACGTAGCTGCCCGGCTCGGGCAGCTCGGCCTCGAGGCACAGATAGTTCCACGTCGGGCCGTGGAAGATGCGCCGCTGCTCTTCGCGATAGACGTCGTCGTCCTGATAGACCCAGTACGGGACGCGCGTCGCTCCCTCGGCTGGCCAGCTGCGCTGCATCGGCTGATTATAATTTGCCGCCCATGCGCTGCTTTGCTCTGGTTCTCGCATGCGCGGTGAGTTTCACGGCGCTCGCGCAGGAGTGGCCGGCGAAGCCCGTGCGCATCATCGTGCCGTTCCCCGCCGGTGGCAGCGCCGATCTCATGCCGCGCGCCGTCGCTGAGAAGCTCGCGCAGAAGTGGGGCCAGCCGGTGATCGTCGATAACCGGCCGGGCGCTGCGGGAAACATCGGCGCCGATGCCGTGTTCCGCGCCGATGCCGACGGCTACACGCTGATGTCGAGCCCGCCGCCGCCACTCGTCATCAACAAGCTGCTCTATCCGCGCCTCTCGTACGACCCGGACGAATTCGTGGCGATCACCGTGATCGGCGCGATACCGAATGTGCTGCTCGTGAATCCGCAGGTCCCCGCAGCCAGCGTCGCGGAGCTGATCGCGTACGCGAAAGCGCATCCTGGAAAGCTGAATTACGCGTCGCAGGGGAGCGGCTCGACCTCGCATCTCACCGCCGAGCTCTTCAAGGCGATGGCGGGCGGGCTGCAGATCGCGCACATCCCCTACAAGGGCACGGCGCCGGCGCTGACGGATCTGCTCGCCGGGCAGGTGGACATGATGTGCGACAACCTCGGCGTGTCGCTGCCGCATGTGCGCTCGGGCAGGCTCAAGGCGCTTGCGGTGGCGAGCAAGAGCCGCTTTCCCGGGCTGCCCGATGTGCCGGCGCTCGCCGAGACGCTGCCCGGTTTCGAGTCGGTGGCGTGGTTCGGCATCGTCGCGCCGCCGAAGACCAGTCCGGCGATTGCCGAGAAGGTGGCGGTCGGCGTGCAGGAGGCGCTGAAGCAAGCCGACGTGCGCAAGCGTCTCGCCGATCTGTCGGCCGAGCCGCTCGGCTACGGACCGGCCGAGACCGCCGCGTTCATGCGTCAGGAAACCGAGCGCTGGGGCGCCGTGATCCGCGCCGCACATGTAAAGGTGGAGTGAAGCCCGCTTGTCTCCCTCGGGTCGCGCTCGCTACCGGCGACCCCGCGGGCATCGGCCCGGAGATCTCGCTCAAGGCGGCGCGCGATCCGCAGGTGCGCGCGCTTTGCGATGCGGTGCTGGTCGGCAGCCGCGAGGTGCTCGCCCTGCACGCCGCGCCCTGCGGCATCGCGCTCGACGATTTGTATATCCGCGATGTGCCGCAGGCGCCTCCACGGATCGGCGAGGTGGCGCCGGAGCACGGCCGCGCCGCGCTCGAAGTGGCGGCGATAGCGATCGAGGGCGCGCTCGCCGGCAAGTACGACGCGGTGGTCGGCGCGCCGCACACCGAAGCGGCGATCCACGCAGCCGGCCTCAAATTCGATGGCTATCCGTCGTTCGTCGCGCGCCTTTGCGGCCTGCCGGCCGATGAGGCGATGCTCATGCTCTGCTTTGCGCATCAAGGGCGTGAAGTGCGCATCGCCCATGTCACCTTGCACGCGAGCGTCAGGCAGGCGCTCGCGCTGATCAGCGGTCCGCGCATCATTCGCACGCTGCGCGCTACCGAGGCGGCGCTGCAGGCGATCGGCATCTCGAGGCCGCGCATCGCCGTGAGCGGCGTTAATCCGCACGCAGGCGAGACGGGCGCTTTCGGCCGCGAAGAGATCGAGGTCATCGCGCCGGCGATCACCCAGGCGCAGCGCGCCGGCATGGCGGTCGATGGTCCGTATGGCGCAGACACGCTGATCCAGCGCAAGGGCTACGACGCATACGTCGTGATGCTGCACGACCAGGGTCATGTCGCCGCCAAGGTGCTGGCGCTGAACCGGGCGGCCGCACTCATCATCGGCACGCCGGTCCTCTTCTCTTCCGTGGGTCACGGCTCGGCGCTCGACATTGCGGGACAGGGCAAGGCCGATGCGAGCGCAATGCGAGAAGCAATTACACGCTTAGTGACTCATCGACGTCGCGCCCCCGCGACCTGAAATCTCCAGCGCAAACAACGAAGTAGATCTGCGTCGGGCTCGCGCGGTCCGCTTTGCACGACGCATGTCGAGAGTGAAAGCGCGCCTGCTCCTGCGCTAAGCGCTTGGCGCGCCGAGATTTTCCCGGGTTGGTACGAGCCTTGCACGGACTGGGCGACCTACAAGCACCAACCACACCGCCCGAGCTCCGACATGAATGCACGCCTGCGCCAACAGCGCTCCACGTTCCTGTTGTTCATGGGCGCCGTCTACGTCTCGCTGATGGCGGCGCTGCCGATCGTAACCGCGCGGCTCTCCGTCGCGCAATACGCGACGAGCGCGCCCAACGGCGGGCAGCCGACCTTCGAGCAACTCGATCGCAACCGCGACGGCTACGTCGACCGCCGCGAAGCGGCGGCGCTGCCGGGTCTCGACGGCGTGTTCGACGCGGCCGACCGGCGCGCCGAGGGAAGACTCGACAAGGTCGAGTACGCCAAGGCGCTCGCGATGATGGATGAGCGCAAGTAACGTGAACCTCTCGTTCGGCCTGGTGAAAAGAGCGGCCGACGAGGCGGCGGAGAGGCTGCTGGCACGCGAGGCGCGCTGGTTGCGCGAGCTGGAGGAGGTGGAGAGTCTCGACGGGCAGGTGCCGCGCGTGCTGGAAGAGGCCCCGAGCCCGGCCGGCTGCAGCTACATCGTCATCAGCATGTGGCCCGCGCGCGGCGAGACGCGCGCCTTTACCGCGGATCACGCACGCTTCCTTGCCACGCTCGGCCGCTCGCGCTTTCGCGCGCTCGAGTTCGACGCGTGCCGCACCTGCCACTTGATCCAGGAGTCGCTCGCACAGGCGCGCGACTTCGCGCCCGCGCGCGCCATGCGCACGCTCGAAGCGTCCTACCACGACTGCGAGACGGCGCTGCTCTACTGGACCGGGCCGTACGTGCTCTCGCAGGGCGATTTCGCGCCCTGGAACATCCGCAATCTCGGCTCGCAGCTCTTCGTCACCGACTGGGGCCAGGCACACGCCGAGGCGAGCCCGCTCGACGACGTCCTGCACTACCTGATGATCCAGCGCACGCTGAACGCGCGGCCGGTGACCGTGCCCGTGCTGCGCGACGCAATGCGCCGCGCCGCGGATTTCGCGGTGCAGGCCTATCCCGAATGGAGCTGGCGCGCGCCGGTGATCGGCGCGCTCACGCTCGTCTACCTGCTCGGCGTGCTGCTGCACCGCTCGCTCGCCCGGCGCCGCTTGGATCGCACCGATCGCGTGATCGGCGCGTACTGGAAGTTGCTTGAAAAAAGAGCGGCATGGATGCCGCAATGACTAGGAGGAAGGAAACACCATGAGTGCCGCCGCCACCGCCGCCGGCTATCTGTACGCTTCCGGCCGCCTGCGCGGGCGCGCGCAGCGCGAGCAGGAAGAAGCGCAACAAGCTGCGCCGCAGCACGAGCCGCAGGCGAAGCCGCCGCGGCAACGCCCGCAGCGGCCCCCCAAGGTCGCGCCGGTGCGCGACGAGGTGCGCGTCGCCGCGCTGCCGGAAGCAGAACCGAAGCCGCGGCGCACGCCCACCATCCAGTACCGCACGCGGCGCTGGAAGCCCGATGCCGCGTGAGACGGGGCGCACGGGCGGCGTCTGCCTCGGCTTGCCAAGCGAGATCTTGGACGAGGCGCTGGCACTCTTCCCCGGAGCGCGCGTCGAGCCGGTTTCTCTGGAGGGCGAAGCGCTGCAGGCGCGCCTGGAGCAGGCGGCCTATCTCGTGCTGCCGGAGCTCGACGACGATCCGCTGCCGCGCGAGCTGATCGACGGCTTTGCCAACGGCCTGCCGGTAATCGCGCCCGAGGACGGCGCGGCGGCGGAGCTGATCGAGCCCGGGCGCAACGGCCTGCTGTTCGAGCCGAGCTCGGCGCGCGAGCTCGCACGCCGCCTCGCCTGGGCGGAAGCCTTTCCCGAGAAGATGCGGCAGATGGGCGAGTGCGCCCGGGCGGACTATCTCGCGCGGTTTATCGCCGACTGGAGCTACCGGAAACTCTACGGCGAGCGCCGGCGCAGCGCCCGGCTCTAGCAGCACCTTTTTCCTTTCCGAGGAAGCAGCGCCCTTGATCGAGCTCGGCGTCACGCCGACCATGATCCAGCCCGTCATCCTGTGCGGCGGATCGGGCACGCGGCTCTGGCCGCTGTCGCGCGAATACCATCCGAAGCCGCTGCACGCGCTGAATGGCGAGCGCACCCTGCTGCAGGACACCGCGCTGCGCTGCGCGGGGCTCGCGGCGGCGAGCGAGCCGCTCCTCGTCTGCAACGAGACTCACCGCTACATGGTGCAGGCGCAGCTCGCGCGCGCGGGCGCGAAGCCCAAAGCGATCCTGCTCGAGCCCAGGGGCCGCGGCACGGCGCCGGCGTTGACGCTTGCCGCGATGCACGTGGTCGGCTGCGACGATCCGGTGCTCCTCGCCATGCCCTCGGATCATTGCATCACCGAGCGCGCGGCGTTCCAGAAAGCGGTCGAGCGCGGCGCGGCGCTCGCGGGGCAGGGCTATGTCGTCACCTTCGGCGTGCCGCCGGCGGCGGCGGAAACCGGGTACGGCTATATCCGCGCCGGACGTGCGCTCGGCGAACTCGGCGCGTGCTATGTCGAGGCGTTCGTCGAGAAGCCCGATGCCGCGAGCGCGCGCGAGTATCTCGCGAGCGGTCGCTACCTCTGGAACAGCGGCATCTTCGCAGTGCGCGCCTCGCTGTGGCTCGAGGCGATCGGCGGCTTCCGGCGCGAGATCTTCACCGCCTGCGAGCGCGCGTACCGGCAGGGCAAGCGCGACGGCGCGTTCCTGCGCGTCGATGCACACACCTTCGCCGATTGCCCGGCCGATTCCATCGACTATGCAGTGATGGAGCGCATCACCGCCGAGCCGGGTGCGCTCCAGGCGCTCGTGGTGCCGCTGGCAGCGGGCTGGTCGGATGTCGGCGCCTGGGATGCGCTCTGGGCGATCGAAAAGAAGGACGCTGCCGGCAATGCCGTGCGCGGCGACGTGCATCTCGCCGACACGCGCAACGCGCTCGTGCTCGCGCAACATCGCATGGTCGCGTGCGTCGGCATGGACGACGTGGTCGTGATCGAGACGCCGGACGCGGTGCTGGTGGCGAAGAAGGAAAGCGCGCAGGCCATCGGCACGCTGGTGAGCGCGCTCAGGTCGGCGGGGCGCGAGGAGTGCCTCGCGCACCGCAAGGTGCATCGGCCTTGGGGCACCTACGACGGCATCGAGCGCGGCGAGCGCTTCCAGGTGAAGCGCATCGTGGTAGAGCCGGGCGCCGCGCTCTCGCTGCAGATGCACTACCATCGCGCCGAGCACTGGGTGGTCGTGCGCGGCACCGCGCGCGTCACGCGCGGCGAGGAAACCTTCTTCCTTACCGAGAACGAGTCGACCTACATCCCGCCGGGCACCAAGCACCGGCTGGAGAATCCGGGGAAGATGCCGTTGGAAATAATCGAAGTGCAGTCGGGCGCCTATCTCGGCGAGGACGACATCGTCCGCTTCGAGGACGCCTATGGCAGATAAGCAAATTCGCGGACGGAGCCTGAACTAATTCGGGCTCCGTCCCCGAATTCAGAAGACCCAGCGGACTTGAGCGATGCCGGCGTTGTAACGGAAAGAGCGGCCGGGGGCGTTCGAGTCGCGGTCGCCGTGCTCGAACGAGAATTGGTAGTGCCACCGACGGTCGTACTCCCAGTACGCGCCTAAGCGATAGCCCCGTATTACCTCCTGCCGGATGGGCGAGACGCCGAGGGCAGCGTTCGGGTCGCCCTCGAAGTCCTGATGCTGCTTGAAGAAGCGCGCCTCCAGATTCAGCTTCGCCGTGACCGCCCAGCCCGGGCCGATGCCCCAGCCCCTGCCGACGATATGGCTTGCGCCGATGTCGATCACCGAGGACACGGTCTTCGCCGAGTCGACGACGAGCACGGTCTTGTTGGTCGGGAACCATTGCACGGCGACGTTCCAGGTCGGGCCGCTGAAGTCGCGATTGGAAAGCTCCGTATAGCTGCGCGTGGTCCGGCCGACGCGTCCGCCGACGCGCAGCGAGGGCGTGACGCCCCAGGCGCCGACAATGCCGATGTCTTTCTGACGGAAGTCGTTGTTGACAAGAGCGCCCAGCGGATCGACTGTCTCCGTCACCGGCGCATCGCCCTTTGCTTCCTGGTACTCGACGCCGACCGTGTTGCCGAGCGCGCTGATGTACTCGACCGCGACGTTGCCGGCGAGTGTCTTGGTGTCGAAAAAGGCGTGCAAGGGCCGCGAATAGTCGACGTAGGCGAGTCCGCCGCGCACGCCGAGGTTCGGCCCGATGGCGTAGCGCGCGGTGGCGCCGAGGGTCGACTCGGTTATCTGGTCGAGTGTCGCGCTCTGGGTCTCCGCGAGATTGGCCTGGAAGCGGCGTCGCGACGCGGTGAGCGCGCCGGCGAGGTCGTTGCCGACTTGATAGCGCCATTCGCCCAGGGCTGCATAGGCGAGGTTGTCGATGGCGCTGAACTTGTCGTAGGCGTAACCGTCCACTCGGCCTTCGAGATGCAGGGCCTGACGGCCTACGATCCGTTGGTCCAGGCGCCCGCCGATGCCGGCCCGCGCGACAAGGTCGCCGTTGTTGCCCGAGCCGAGGCGCAGGATGTTGCTGTCGTACATCAGGCCCGCCTGCGCCCAGATCGTGTAAGGCCGTGTCGGCTCGGCCGGATAAGCCGGATACAAGCCGCTCATGGCGGGCGTAAGGATGTCGACGGATTCGAAGCCAAACGCGCAGACCGGCGTTGCCAGCAGTGCCCACGCCGCCTTGTGCCAGTGCCGCATCAAGGGAAACCCTTTCTGGAGTTGTTTGCGCGGCATTCTAGTCAGGGGTATGTGACGCGAATGTCTGTCGCCGGGAGGCAACAGGACTATGCGCCGCTCGGCGCCTTCCGCTGGTGAACTCATTGATTTATCGAGGTGGCACGAGCATTGCTCGTGCCTTCCTCCTCATGCTCCAGCTGGCAGAACTGCCCGTGCTCGTACACACCGCATGGGCGAGGCGCCAAGCCCGCAGCGTGCGCGGCGAGCGCGAGCTTTTGGCGGCTATCGGCAACCCGCTGCTCGCGGCGCGGCCCTCGTCGCCGGAGGGGCTCGGCGTTCTTTCCCGGCAGCTGCTGGAGCACTGGTTCGGCCGTGGCCGCGCGCTGCTCCCGCTCGTCAGCCTGCGCCGCGGCGACGGCCGTAGCACGCTCGCCGTCGAGCTCGCGCGCCGCTTCGCCGCCTTGGGTGAACGCACGCTGCTGATCGACGCCGACCTGCGCGCGCCGTCGCTGCATGCGCGCTTCGGGGTGCCGAACCGCGGCGGGCTCGCCGACCTGCTGGATGGGCGCGATGTTCAGTTCGTCGCCTGCGGGGAACACCTCGCGCTGCTCGCGGCAGGCTCGGTGCGCGACGATCCCCTGGAGCTGCTCTCGCGTCCGCGCCTGCGTCAATTCCTCGCCAGCGCCGCGCATCCCTTCCGCGTGGTGCTGATCGATACGCCGGCGATCGAGCGCGGGCCCGACCATGAGATGTTTGCGGCGCTCGCGAAGGGCGCGCTGCTCGTCGTACGGCCGGGCGAGGACGGCAGCCGCCTCGCCGAGCTGCGGCAGCGCCTGACGCGCTGTGCAGCGGTGCCGGTCGCGAGCGTGTTCCACCGCCGCTGATGGAAGACCGCGGCTACGTCGCCGAGGCGCTGCTCGAGCGCCTGCGCGCCGAAGCGGTCGAGTTCAGGCTGCTCGACGACAAGGCGAGCCTGCCCGAGCGCGCCCCGGAGGAGCTGCCGCTCGCGGTGCCTGCGTACGCGCTGCCCGCGATCCCGCGGCACGTCGCGCGCTTCGCCCAGGACTTCGACCTGCGCCTGGTCGAGCTTTACCGGCCGGCCTGGGCGGCGTGGCGCGCGGTGCTCGCGTGGACCGACGAGATCGGACGCCCGCGCTTCATGGCGGCGCGCTTCTTTGTTGCCATCGAGCAGGGCGAATCTGCCGCCGAGCTCTTCATCTGCGGCCTTGCCGATGCCGTGCACAAGGGTATGCTCGGCGAAGAGCGCGCACGCTGGCTCTCGCAGCTCTGGCGCGAAGAGCCGCAGGATGCGGCCGAGCGCGTTTCGCGGCGCTGGCGCGAAGCCGATACGCAGCGCCTGATCGCCAATGCCGCCCGCTCGGGCAACTGGCAGGCGGTGAGCGCGCGCCTGCGCGAGTTGCGCCGCGCGCTCGGGCGCTTCCGGCTGCCGCGCCTGCCGCGGCGCGCGCCGGCGGTGCTCTTTGCGGGGCGCGACAGCGCGACGCGCACCAACCTCATGGCGCATGTACAGGGCCGGCTCGCGGCCCTCGGCCTGCAGATGTTCGAGCAGCTCGCCGGCGGCGCGCAGCGCGGCGACTTTCGCGTGGTGTACGACGGCCCGCGAGAGCTCGACGCGGCCGACGCCGTGGTGGTGCCAGCCGGGCAGCCCTTCGGGGCCATGGTTTCGGAGGTCGAGCGCGCGATCCTGCGCTGGCTCGAGTGCCGCGTCGAGCGAGGCTACCCGGATGCGGTGGTGGGACCGAACCCGCTCGCGGCGCGGCTGCTGCAGATGCGGGGCATCGGGCGCGTGATCGGCTGGTTCCTCAACTGCCGCCTCGACTGCCGGCTGCGCTCGCCGCTGCTGATGCCCGTGCCGACGGGTATCGTGATCGAGCGCGGCGTCGAGCTCGGCAGCCGCGTCACCGTGATGCACCAGGTCACCATAGGCCGCAAGGACCCGGTCGCGCCGCTGGGGCAGGGGGGCAGGCTGGCGGTGATCGAGGACAACGTCTTCATCGGCGCCGGCGCGAAAGTGCTCGGCCCGGTGCGCATTGGCCGCGGGGCGACCGTGGGTGCCAACGCGGTCGTCACGCGCGATGTGCCCTCCCACTGCACCGTGGTGGGCGCGAACCGTATACTGGGCATCGATCTACCGGCTGTCGCCGCGGCACGACGAGAGAAAGCGGCGACACTGTCGTGAACAAGTGACATTGGCCGTAGTCCAAGGCCGTGGAACGATTCGCCGATGCTCGATGCTGTCAAAGCCGCCGCGAAAAGCGTGGTGGCCGTCCTGCCGTATCCGCGCTCGTTTCTGGCGCTGCTCCTGACCGGCTTCATGCTGGTCACGATTCCGCTGGTCGGTGCGCTCGCCTATTCGGCGTGGAATACCGAGAAGCTCGCCGGCCTTAGCCGCACCGCGGTCTTCAACGCTTCCGAAGCCGCGCGCGCGAGCCGCTCGCTGGTCGACCGCATCTCCGCGATCGAGCGCGTGGCGCAGCAGATGGCAGTGCTGAACGACCCGGAGCTCGCGGTCGATTACGCGCGCGTGCACCGCAGCTTCAAGCAGCTCGCCGGCGAGATCGCCGAGCTGCCGCTCGACGACTCGCAAGTCGCCGCGCTCAACCGCACCGTGGAGCAGGAGCAAAGCCTCTACGATCTGCTCACCGAGCAGCCGCGGCGCAAGTTCGACAAGCGCGTGGTGAGCGAGCGCATGGACGGCCTGATCGAGAGCGCGCGCGAGGTGCTGGCGATCAATAACCGCATCGTCGATCGCGAGGTGCACCGCTTGCGGCTGAAAGCCGAGCAGGCGCAGCGCGGTCTCATCGTGCTCGCCATGCTGAGCACCGCGGTTGCGCTCACCATCGCGCTCGCGCTCACGCGCTACATTGCGCGCCCGATCTCCGAGATCGACGGTGCGATCCGGCAACTCGGCGGCGCCGACTTCTCCAAGCCGATCGCGGTGCGCGGGCCGGAGGACCTGCGCTACCTCGGCCGGCGCCTCGACTGGCTGCGACGACGGCTCGACGAGTTCGAGACGCAGAAGAACCGCTTCCTGCGCCATGTCTCGCACGAGCTCAAGACGCCGTTGACCGCCCTGCGCGAGGGAGCGGAGCTGCTGCACGACGAGGTGGCGGGGCCGCTCGCGCCGCCGCAGCACCAGGTGGTCTCGATCATGCGCGACAACAGCGTGAAGCTGCAACGCCTGATCGAAGAGCTGCTCGACTACCAGCGCGCGCTGCACGCCGCCGCCTCGCTCGAGGTGCGGCCGCTCGATCTCGATGAGCTGGTGCGCGAGGCGGTGCGCTCGCACGAGCTCGCGGCGCAGGCGAAGGGCCTGCGCCTCACCATCGAGGCGCAGGCGGCGACGCTCGAAGCCGATCCGCAGAAGCTGCGCTCGATCGTGGATAATCTCATCTCCAACGCGGTGAAGTTCACGCCGCCGGGCGGCACCATCGCCGTGCGGGCGCGCGCCGCCGGCGGCGAAGCGGTGATCGAGGTGATGGACACGGGCCCGGGCGTGCCGCCGGAAGAGCGCGAGTCGATCTTCAACCTCTTCTTCCGCGGCCGCAGCAAGGCCGCCGAGGGCGGCCGCGTCAAGGGCTCGGGCCTGGGCCTTGCCATCGCGCGCGAATTTGTCGAGGCGCACGGCGGGCAGATCGCGGTGGTCGGCGGCGGTGCGGGCGGCCACTTTCGCGTCACGCTGCCGCGCCGTTCGGCGCGTGCGATGGCCGACGCCGAGTAACGACGCCCGGGCCAGAATCTTGCGGTTTTCTGAGGAGAAGGGACACTGAACAATGAGCGGTGAGAATCCGA
>DASSLQ010000164.1:0-7371 GCA_035689325.1 Burkholderiales bacterium
GGGTAGGTAAGGTTTTTCGCGTTGCATCGAATTAAACCACATCATCCACCGCTTGTGCGGGCCCCCGTCAATTCCTTTGAGTTTTAATCTTGCGACCGTACTCCCCAGGCGGACGACTTCGCGCGTTAGCTGCGTTACTAAGGGATTTAACTCCCCCAACAACTAGTCGTCATCGTTTAGGGCGTGGACTACCAGGGTATCTAATCCTGTTTGCTCCCCACGCTTTCGTGCATGAGCGTCAGTGTTGGCCCAGGAGGCTGCCTTCGCCATTGGTGTTCCTCCACATCTCTACGCATTTCACCGCTACACGTGGAATTCCACCTCCCTCTGCCACACTCCAGCCAAGTAGTTTCGAGCGCAATTCCCAAGTTAAGCCCGGGGCTTTCACACTCGACTTGCTCAGCCGCCTGCGCACACTTTACGCCCAGTAATTCCGATTAACGCTCGCACCCTACGTATTACCGCGGCTGCTGGCACGTAGTTAGCCGGTGCTTCTTCTTCCGGTACCGTCATCCACGCGACTTGTTAGATCGCGCGATTTCGTTCCGGCCGAAAGTGCTTTACAACCCGAAGGCCTTCTTCACACACGCGGCATGGCTGGATCAGGGTTGCCCCCATTGTCCAAAATTCCCCACTGCTGCCTCCCGTAGGAGTCTGGGCCGTGTCTCAGTCCCAGTGTGGCTGGTCGTTCTCTCAAACCAGCTACGGATCGTCGCCTTGGTGGGCCGTTACCTCACCAACTAGCTAATCCGGCATCGGCCGCTCCTCTCGCGCGAGGCCTTGCGGTCCCCCGCTTTCCACTCTCGTGCTCATGCGGTATTAGCCAGTCTTTCGACTGGTTATCCCCCACAAGAGGACACGTTCCGATGCATTACTCACCCGTGCGCCGCTCGCCGCCAGGGTTGCCCCCGCGCTGCCGCTCGACTTGCATGTGTAAGGCATGCCGCCAGCGTTCAATCTGAGCCAGGATCAAACTCTTCAATTGATTTGAACCTGATGCCGGCTGGTTAGGCCGGCGAAATTACTGATGCTTCACTCAAAGTAAACGAGGTTTACTTCTCGTGAGCACTTGATGCTTGGAGCCGCTTCGCGAGTCCGAAGACCTGCGTTGCGGTTGCGCTCAAAGCTCAAGCGCCCACACCTATCGGCTGCGAATTTTTAAAGAGCGTTGGTTGCGGGGAGAGGATTTGAACCTCTGACCTTCGGGTTATGAGCCCGACGAGCTGCCAGACTGCTCCACCCCGCGCCCGAAGAGACAAAGATTATATCGGCCGGCGCAAGAGGGTGTCAACGAAACCACGCGCCGGGAACGCTGACGAGCGCCGATTCGAGCGCCGTTCCTTCGCGAAAGTTCCCGCCGGCCGCACCGCTACACTCGTCCAATGAACCGCTTTGGGCAGCCGCTGCGGCGCGAGTTCCGGCTCGAACCCGGGGTTGACTTCATCAATCACGGCTCCTTCGGGGCGCCGCCGGTCGCAGTGCTCGCCCAGGCCGAGCGCTGGCGCTCGCGCATGGAGGCGAATCCGGACGACTTCCTGCGCAACTCGCTGCCCGCGGCGCTGCGTGCCGCTGCCGCGGAGCTCGCGCGCTTTCTCCATGCCGAGCCGGCCGATCTTGTCTTTGTCGAGAACGCGACCTCTGCGATCAACGCGGTGCTTCGCTCGCTCGAGTTCAGGCCGGGCGATGAGATCCTGCTCAACAGCCAAAGCTACGGCGCCGTGCGCCAGGCGGTGCGCTTCGTTTGCGACCGCACCGGCGCCAGATCGGTCGAGCCGTGCGTGGGTGTTCCGGTGCGCGACGCCGCCGAACTAGTCCAGACCGTGGCAGCGGCGCTCTCTGCGCGTACCCGCCTTGTCATCGTCGACCACATTTCGTCGCCTACCGGCGTCATCTGGCCCACCGCCGAGATCGTTGCGCTCGCGCGCTCGCATGGCGCGCAGGTGCTGGTCGATGGCGCGCACGCTCCCGGCCAGCTCGAGCTTGACCTGCCGGCGCTCGGCGCCGACTGGTACGCGGGCAACTGCCACAAGTGGCTCTTCGCCGCGCGCGGCTGTGGCTTCCTGTGGTCCCGTCGCGTGGCGCAGGCCGAGCTCCATCCGCTCGCGATCTCGCATGCCTACGCCACCGGCTTCACCGCCGAGTTCGACTGGACGGGCACGCGCGACTTCTCGGCCTGGCTCGCCGCCGGCGCCGGCATCCGCTTCCTGCAGGACCTCGGCGCCGAACCCGCGCGGCGCTACTCACATGCCCTCGTCCTCGCGGCCGCCGACAAGATCGCGCGCGCCTGGGGTGAGCCGCTGGGCGGCCCGCCCGCGTTGCACGGTTTCATGACGGCGATCCGGCTGCCGGCCCGATGGCAGCGCGACGCGACGCGCGAAAGCGCCGCCAAGCTCCAGTCAGTGCTGATGCGCGAGCACCGCATCGCTGTCGCCATCATGGCGATCGAGGGCGCGCTCTGGGCGCGCATCTCCGCTCAGGTCTACAACGCCGCATCCGATTACGAGCGCCTGCTCGATGTCGGGCTGCGCGGGCTCGGCTAGTCAGCCGTTGCGCCGCTTGCCTTGATGACGCGCGCCCATTTGGCCGATTCGGCGCGGATCCACTGCTGAAATTCGGCTGGTGTGCCGGCGACGACATCGAATCCCTGCTTGCCGAGCAGCTCTCGTGCATCAGCCGCCTGCATCTGCCGCATGGTCTCCATACTCAGGCGCTCGAGCACCTCACGCGGCGTGGCCGCCGGCGCGAGCAGCCCGATCCATGCAAGCGATTCGAGCTGCGGGAATCGCAGCTCGGCGACGCTTGGCACGTCGGGCGCGAGCGGGCTGCGCTTCAGCGCAGTAACCGCCAGCGCTTTCATCTTGCCGGCGCGCACGTGCGGCAGGACGCCTGGAACGATGGCGAACATCGCCTGGATATTGCCCGCGAGCATGTCGGTGACCGCGGGCGGGAAGCCGCGATAAGGGACGTGCACAAGATCGATCTTCGCTTCCCCTTTCAGCAGCTCCATGGTGAGGTGCGAGGCGCTGCCACCGCCGACCGAGGCGTACGAGAGGCGGCCTGGATGAGCGCGCGCGTAGTCGATGAAGCCGTGGAAACTGTCGACGCCGAGCGCAGCCGCGACGACCAGCATCTGCGGCGCCGTGGCGAGCAGCGAAATCGGCGCAAGCTCCTTGTCCGGATCGTAGGCAAGCGATTTGTAGAGGTACTTGTTGGTCGCGATCGGCCCGTTGCTGCCGATGAGCAGGGTATAGCCGTCGGCGGGCGCCTTCGCGACTGCCTCGGTGCCGATGTTCCCGCCGGCGCCGGTGCGGTTCTCGACTACGAACGGCTGGCCGAGCGCTTCCTGCAGTTTCGTCCCCAAAGTGCGGCCGAGGATGTCGGGCGTCGAGCCCGGCGGAAAGGGCACGACGAGCTTCACCGGGTGCGCGGGATACGTCTGTGCCACTGCGGGCGCACAGAAAAGCAGCGCGGCGCATAGCAGCCAGCGCATCAGATCTTCTCCGTCTCGCCGCCGTGCGGCTGCCAAACGAGGAGCCGTCGTTCGGCGAGGGTTACTAGCCAGTCGAGCAGGAGCGCGAAAACGGTGAGCACGACGATGCCGGCGAACACGGCATTGATGTCGAACGTGCCCTCCGCCTGGAGGATCAGATAGCCCACGCCGCGCGACGACCCGAGGTATTCGCCCACCACGGCGCCGACGAACGCGAGGCCTACTGAGTTGTGCAAGCTCGCGAAGACCCAGCTCATGGCGCTCGGCACATACACGTGGCGCAGCATCTGCCGATCGCTCGCACCGAGGATGCGCGCGTTGGCGACAACGGTGAAGCTCACTTCGCGCACGCCCTGGTAGACGTTGAAAAACACGATGAAGAAGACGAGCGTTACGCCGAGCGCCACCTTGGAACCGATGTCGAGACCGAACCAGACGGCGAAGATCGGCGCCAGGATGACGCGCGGCATCGAGTTGAGCGCCTTGATGTAGGGATCAAGCAGCGCCGAAGCGGTGGGCGCCAGCGCCAGCCACAGCCCGATGGCGAGGCCGAGCGCCGTGCCGAGTACGAATGCGAGCAGCGTCTCGAGCAGCGTCACCCACAGATGCGCGTAGATGGTTCCCGAGCTGAACCAGTCCCAGATGCGCTCGAACACCTTCAGCGGCTCGCCGAAGAAGAACGCCGCCTTGTTCGGATCGTCGAAGTAGATCGGCGGCAGGAGCGTCGGGCTCGTGGCGACGTACCAGAAAGCAAGGAGCCCTGCCGCGAGCAGCACCTGCCAGAGCCGCAGCGCCTTAGTGAAGCTGTTGCTGGGCATAGCTCTTCAGTACTTCCTCTTTCATCGCATGCCAGATCAGCGTATGTAGCTCGATGAAGCGCGGCGTCAGGCGGATCTCCGCGACGTCGCGCGGCCGCGGCAGGTCGATGGCGAATTCGCCGATCGGACGCGATGCCGGGCCCGCTGCGAGCACCACGACGCGATCGGAAAGCGAGATCGCCTCCTCGAGGTCATGCGTGATGAACACGACCGACTTGCGGTTCGCCGACCACAGCTCGAGGAGCTGGTTCTCCATCAGCTGGCGCGTCTGGATGTCGAGCGCGGAAAACGGCTCGTCCATCAGGATGATCTGCGGATCGAGGATCAGAGTCTGCGCGAGCGCGACGCGCTTTCGCATGCCGCCGGAGAGCTGATGCGGGTAGCGGCCACCGAAGCCGCGCAGTCCGACGCGCTGCAGCCATTCGTCCGCCCGCTTGCGCGCCTCGCCGTGCTCCACGCCGCGGAACTCGAGCCCCGCCGCCACATTGGCGCACGCCGTGCGCCAGGGCATCAGTGCCTCGCTCTGAAAGAGATATCCGGTTCTGGGGTTCAGCCCGGCCAGCGGCTTACCGAAGACCTGGACGCGGCCGGCCGATGGCTGCAGAAGGCCGACCGCCACGTTGAGCAGCGTCGACTTGCCGCAGCCGGTCGGCCCGACCACCGACACGAACTCGCCGGGCTCGACTCGCAACGTCGTGTCGCGCACGGCGGTGTAGCGCCCGCCGTCAGGCGACACGAACGTCACCGTAATCTCCTCGAGCGCGAGCGCCGGGCGGGCGGCAGCCATGCCGTTACTTCTTCTTGTCGAGCTTGGCGTGCGCCTTCTTCACGAACTCGTTCGTATACGTGTCGGCGAGTTTGATCTCTTGCGGCTTGATGTTCGGGTTAAAGGAGGCGAGCGCCTTCAGCGTCGTCTTCGCGCCCGCGTCGGGGAAGTAGCCGTCCTTCGAGTAGGCGGTCCTTACGTTGTTGTACGCGAAGAGGTACATCGCCTTGTCGCCAAGCGTGTACTCCTCGGGCACCGTGTTCAGTATCTGCTGCGGCGACGCGTCCTGCATCCATTGCAGCGCGCGCACGGTGGCGTTGACCAGCGCCTGCACGGTATTCGGATTCTTCTTGATGAAGTCGATCGGCGCGTACAGGCTCGCCGCCGGCATCGGCCCACCGAAGATCTTCGCCGTCCCCTCAGGCGTGCGCGTCTCCGCGATCACCTTCACCTTACCGGCCTTCTCGAGAATGGTGACGGCCGGGTCCGTCTGCGAGATGACGTCCACGCGTCCCTGGTCGACCGCCGCGACGACCGTCGCGCCCGCGCCGACACCGATGACGGAGAAGTCGGTCGGCTTCAGGCCGCCCTGCGCGGCAAGGTAGTTGATGACCATGTTGGTGCTCGAGCCCGGGGCGCTGATGCCGACCTTCAGTCCTTTCAGGTCCTTCGGCGACTTGTACTGCGGCGCGAGCCTGCTTGCGATCGCCACGGTGATCTGCGGCGCTGAGCCGGTGAGCACGAACTCCTGGAAATGCTGGCGGCGCGACTGCATGTTGATGGTGTGCTCGTAGGCGCCAGCCACGACGTCGGCGCTGCCGCCCACGACCGCTTCGAGCGAGCGCGTGCCGCCTGGAAAGTCGCTGATGCGAACGGTTAGCCCCTCGTCCTTGAAATAGCCGAGCCGCTCGGTAATCGTGAGGGGCAGGTAGTAAAGCGCGCTCTTGCCGCCGACGGCGATATGCACATCGCGCTTTTCGATTTGCGCATGGACGGCGCCCGCAAACGCGAACGCGAGGGCAAGCAGTAGGGTTCTCATCGTTCCTCCTCGGGGCGGCAAATGTACTAGATTTCGCGCCGCTCCAGCAGCGCCTGCGAGAGCGTGCCGGCGTCGACATACTCGAGCTCGCCGCCAAGCGGCACGCCGCGCGCGATGCGGCTCACCTTGACACCCCGCGCGCGCAGCATCTCGGCGATGTAATGTGCCGTCGCCTCGCCCTCGTTGGTGAAGTTGGTGGCGAGGATCACCTCGCGCACCTCGCCGTCGGCGACGCGCGCCTGCAGCCGGTCGAGGCCGATGTCGCGCGGCCCGACGCCATCGAGCGGCGAGAGCCGGCCCATCAGCACGAAGTACATGCCGGAGTAGGCGAGCGTCTGCTCGACCATGGCGAGATCTGCGGGCGTCTCCACCACGCATAGCAGCGCGCCATCGCGCCGCGGCGAGCGGCAGAGCGCGCAGACCTCTTCCTCGGTGAAGTTGTTGCACTTCGCACAGCGGCGCACCGCGGCAAGCGCCTGGGAGAGCGCCTGCGCGAGCTGCTCGCCGCCGACGCGGTCGTGCTGCAGCAGGTGGAACGCCATGCGCTGCGCCGAGCGCGGACCGACGCCGGGCAGCACGCGCAGCGCCTCGACCAGGCGCTCGAGGCCTTTCGCCGACGGAACCGCGTCCTTGGTCAAAACGGCAGCTTGAACCCGGGCGGCAGCCCGAGGCCCGCGGTCATGCCGCTCATCTTCTCGGCGATCGTCGCCTCGACCCGCCGCGCCGCGTCGTTGAACGCCGCCGCGACCAGGTCTTCGAGCATCTCGCGCTCATCGCCGACGAGCGACGGGTCGATCGTCACCCGCTTCACCTCGTACTTGCAGGTCATCTGCACTTTCACCATGCCGGCACCGGACTGGCCCTCGACCTCGGTGGCTGCGAGGCTCTCCTGCATGCGGCGCATGTTCTCCTGCATGAGCTGCGCCTGCTTCATCAGCTGGCCGATGTTGCCTTTCATTTGCGCTCTTCCCGTATGGTGGAGTCGACGACCTTGCCGTCGAACAGGTTGACGAGGTCCTTGACGAAGCCGTCGGAATGCACTGCCTGCGCGGCCGCGGCGTGCCGCGCTTCACGCTCGCTCGCTTCGAGCGCCGCAGCGCTGGTGCCGGCGGTTTCGCCGATGCTTACCTTGAGCGTGACGCTCGCGCCGAGGTGCTGTTCGAGCGCCGCTTTCAGCTTCTCGCCGTAGGCGCGCTCGGCGAGATAGGCCTTCGCCTTCGGCACCACGAGGTCGAAGGCATTGCCCTCGCGGCGCGCG
>DASSLQ010000165.1:0-35273 GCA_035689325.1 Burkholderiales bacterium
GCGCCACATCTCGGCGTTGGCATCGATCACGTCGGTGCCCGGGCCGAGGAGCCGCGTCAGGTACTTGAGCTTGCCGCCGGGCCAGACGTGGCCTGCGCCGGTGAGCTTCCAGTGCTCGAGCGCCGCGGCGCAGCCCGGGTAGACGAGGCGCGTCGCGGTGTG
Source organism: Burkholderiales bacterium (assembly GCA_035689325.1). GTDB lineage: Bacteria > Pseudomonadota > Gammaproteobacteria > Burkholderiales > SG8-39 > SCGC-AG-212-J23. The sequence continues at coordinate 163 of DASSLQ010000165.1, forward strand.
CCCGGCGCTCGCGTCCGTGCCTTTGCGCTCCTCGGCGACGCGCGGCTCGCCTTTGCAGCCGTTCGCCGCGCTCCAGCGCGCCAGCGTCTCGCTCACCGCCGGGTGCTGCACGCGCGTGTTGGTCATCGGAAACGGCGGTCCGAGGCCGCCCGCGTAGAGCGCGCGCGGGTCGTCGACGCTGTGGATGTGCAGCACCGGCACCGCGTGCGCGATCTTGCCCGGCTGCAGCATCGCACCCGCTACCGGCGCGATTGCGGCGATGCGGTCCGGCAGCTCGGCGGCGAGCCGGTAGGCCATCATCGCGCCGTTGGAGAGCCCGGTGGCATAGACACGCTTCGCATCGATCGGCATGCGCGCGGCGAGATCGTCGAGCAATGCGGCGGTGAAGCCGACGTCGTCCACGTCGTTCTTGCTCGCATACCCGCAGCAGCTCGGACCGGCATTCCAGGTGAGCAGATTGAAGCTGCCGGTGCCGTCCCGGTAGACGACGACGAAGCCCTCGCGGTCGGCGAGTGCATCCATGCGCGAATATTCCTGCTGCGCAGCCGCGTGGCCGCCGCCGCCGTGGAAGTTGAGGATGACCGGCGCCGGCTCTCTCGGCCGCGGCGGCAGGTGCACGATGTAGTGCCGCTCGCGGTTGCCGTGCTCGAGCGAGAACGCGTGGTCGCCCGGCGCGAGCGGCGCCGCCTGCGCCAGCAGCGGGGCGACGAAAAGCAAAACGCGCGCGCGTCTCATGGTGCGGGCGCCATTATTCCGCGATCACCTTAGGTGCGCCGCCCGGCCGGGCGTTGCGCTAGCATGAGCGTTCTCCTGAGGGGGAGATATGCGCCCGGAGCTATTGACGCTCGCAGCAAGCCTGTCGGCGCGCGATGAACGCTTTGCGCTGATCACCGTCGTGCGGCGCGAGCCGCCGAGCTCCGCGCGCGTGGGCGACTGCGCGCTCGTCACCGAGGGCGGCGAATACCACGGCTGGGCGGGCGGCGGCTGCACGCGCGAGACGGTGCTGCGCGAAGCGGCCCTCGCGATTGCCGACGGCGAGCCGCGCTTTCTCTCGCTCGCGCCGGACGGCGCCGCCGCGCCGCGCGCGGGCATGGTGTCGATCCCTATGACCTGCGATAGCGGAGGCATGGTGGAGATCTATGTCGAGCCGGTGCTGCCGATTCCGGGCCTCGTTCTCTTCGGCGCGTCGCCCGCGGTGCGTGCACTCGCGCGCATCGCCCACGCCGTGGGCTATCGCGTCGATGTGGTGCATCCCGACGCGCGGGCGCCGGATTTTCCCGACGCGCAGAGCGTGCAGCAGAGCTTCGTGTCGCAGGCGCTGCCCCGCGGCGCCCATGTGCTCGTCGCGACGATGGGAGACGACGATGCCGAGGTGCTGAGCTCGGTGCTCGCGGGCGAGCCGGCGTACGTCGGCCTGATCGCCAGCCGCAAGCGCTACGAGCTGCTGAAGAGCGAGCTCGCGGCGCGCGGCGTGCCGCAGGCGGCTCTGGCGCGCATCGCCGCGCCCGCGGGGCTCGACATCGGCGCGCGCACGCCGGAGGAGATCGCGCTCAGCGTGATGGCGCAGATCGTCGAGCGGCGCCGCAAGCATGCGCCGGCGCCGGTGGTGCCGCAGGCCGCCGAAAAGGCGCTGGACCCCATTTGCGGCATGGAGGTCACCGTGGCCGGCGCGCGCCACAGCGCCGTGGTGGCCGGCACGACCTATTACTTCTGCTGCGGCGGCTGCCGCGCGAAATTCCTGCAGATGAAGGAGGAGCGATGATTCCCGCGCCGTTCGATTACCACCGGGCCGCAACGCTGGACGAAGCGATCGGCCTCCTTGCCCGTTACGGCGACGATGCCAAGCTGCTCGCGGGCGGCATGAGCCTGCTGCCGACGCTCAAGCTGCGCCTCGGCTCGTTCGGCCACCTGGTCGACATCAGCCGCATCGCCGCGCTCGAGTACATCAAGGAAGAGAAAGGCGCCGTGCGTATCGGCGCCGGCACGCGCCAGGTGACGCTCGAGCGCTCGGAAGTGATCCGCTCGCGCTACGGCGCGCTCGCCGACGCCGTGCCGCTGATCGCTGATCCGCTGGTACGCAACCGCGGCACGATCGGCGGCAACGTCGCCAACGGCGACCCGGCGAACGACGGCCCGGCGATCATGATCGCGCTCGGCGCAGAGCTCGTCGCGCGCGGGCCGAAGGGCGAGCGCACCATCCCGGCGAACCAGTTCTACAAGGCGCTCTACACGACGGCGCTCGCGCCCGGCGAGATCCTGGTCGAGCTGCGCCTTCCGGTGCCACCGCCGAAGAGCGGCAGCGCCTATCGCAAGCTCAAGCGCAAGACCGGCGACTATGCCGTCGCGGGCGTCGCGGTGCGGGTCGAGCTCGGCGCCAAGGGCACCGTGGACCGCGCCGGGATCGCGCTCACCAACGTCGGAGCGACGCCGCTCGAGGCGGTGGACGCGCAGCGCTCGCTCGCCGGCAAGGCGCTGGACGAGAAAACCATCGGCGAAGCCGCGCGTCTGGCGGCGAAGGCGGCGGAGCCGAGCTCCGACCGGCGCGGCTCGGTCGAGTACAAGCGCGAAATGACGCGCGTGATGTGTGGACGGGCGCTGAAGGCGGCGCTCGAAAGGGCGGGAGGTTGACATGGCCAAGCACAAGATCAGCATCACCGTGAACGGCGCGGCGCGCGAGGCGGAGGTCGAGTCGCGGCTGCTGCTGGTGCACTTCCTGCGCGAGAACCTGCGCCTCACCGGCACGCACGTCGGCTGCGACACCTCGCACTGCGGCGTGTGCACCGTCCAGCTCGACGGTCAGCCGGTGAAGTCCTGCACCGTACTCGCAGTGCAGGCCGACGGCTGCAGCGTGAACACGGTAGAGAGCCTCGAGCAGGGCGGCAAGCTTCATCCGGTGCAGGAAGCGTTCACCGAGAAGCACGCGCTGCAGTGCGGCTTCTGCACGCCCGGCATGCTGATGACCTGCTCTGCGCTGCTCGCGGCCAACAAGAACCCGAGCGAGCAGGAGATCCGCCAGGCGATCAGCGGCAATCTCTGCCGCTGCACCGGCTACCTCAACATCGTCAAAGCGGTCCAGAGCGCCGCGGAAAAGATGAGGGCGGCATGAGAACCAGCGAAAAGATCTGCGGCATGGGCCACTCCATGAAGCGCAAGGAGGACCCGCGCTTCATCCGCGGCCAGGGCCATTACGTCGACGACATCGTGCTGCCCGGCATGCTGTACATGGACATCGTGAGGAGCCCGCACGCGCATGCGCGGATCAAGAAGATCGACACGTCGAAGGCGCTGAAGATCCCAGGCGTTTTGGCGGTGATCGACGGGCCGACGCTCGAGAAGTACAAGCTGCACTGGATGCCGACCATCTCGGCCGACACGCAGATGGTGCTGCCGATCGACGAGGTGATGTACCAGGCGCAGGAGGTCTGCGCGGTGATCGCCACCGAGCGCTACATCGCCGCCGACGGCGCAGACGCGGTAGAGGTGGAGTACGAGCCGCTGCCGGTGATGGTCGATCCGCTGAAGTCGATCGCGCCCGGCGCGCCGGTGCTGCGCAAGGACAAGGCGGGCAAGAAAGACAACGTCGCGTTCCACTGGGAGGCGGGCGACCGCGACGCCACCGAGCGCGCGCTCGCCGCGTCCGACGTGGTCGCCGAGCAGTTCATCTACGTGCCGCGCATCCACGTCGCGTCGATGGAAACCTGCGGCTGCGTCGCCGACTTCGACACCGCGCAGGGCAAGCTCACCGTCTACATGACGACGCAGGCGCCGCACGCGGTGCGCACGGTGTTCGCGCTGGTCGCGGGCCATGTCGGCCTGTCGGAGGAGCGCATCCGCATCGTCTCGCCCGACATCGGCGGCGGCTTCGGCGGCAAGGTGCCCGTGTATCCCGGCTACGTCATCGCGGTAGCGGCGTCGGTCGTCATCGGCAAGCCGGTGAAGTGGATCGAGGACCGCATGGAGAACCTGCAGGCCGATTCCTTCGCGCGCGACTACCACATGAAAGTGCGGCTCGGCGCGAAGAAGGACGGCACGCTGACGGCGCTGAGCATCAAGACGATCGCCGATCACGGCTACACCAACGCGTCGGCGAATCCGTCGAAGTTCCCGGCGGGCCTGTTCTCGATCTGCACCGGCTCGTACACGCTGAAGAACGCGTTCTGCGAGGTCGATGCGGTCTACACGCACAAGCCGCCCGGCGGCGTGGCCTACCGCTGCTCGTTCCGCGTGACCGAGGCGGTGCACGCGATCGAGCGCACGGTAGACGTGCTGGCGCAGAAGCTGAAGATCGACCCGGCGGCGCTGCGCATGAAGAACTTCATTCAGCCGGAGAGCTTTCCGTACAAGTCGGCGCTCGGCTGGGAGTACGACAGCGGCAACTATCCCGCGGCGCTGAAGAAGGCGATGGACATCGTCGGCTACGACGCGCTGCGCAAGGAGCAGGCGGAGAAAAGAAAGCGCGGCGAGCTGATGGGCATCGGCGTGTGCAGCTTCACCGAGATCGTCGGCGCCGGGCCGTCGAAGGACTTCGACATCCTCGGCATCAAGATGTTCGACTCGGCCGAGATCCGCGTGCACCCGACCGGCAAGGCGCTCGCGCGCTTCGGCACGAAGAGCCAGGGCCAGGGCCACGAGACCACCTACGCCCAGATCGTCGCCGAGGAGCTCGGCATTCCCGCCGCCGACATCCAGGTGGAGGAGGGCGACACCGACACGGCGCCCTACGGCCTCGGCACCTACGCGAGCCGCTCGACGCCCACCTCGGGCGCGGCGGCCGCGCTCGCCGCGCGCAAGATCCGCGAGAAGGCGCGGCACATCGCGGCGCATCTGCTCGAGTGCAGCGAAGCGGACCTCGAATGGGAGCCGGGCCGCTTCTACATCAAAGGCGTCCCCGGCAAGGGCAAGACCATCCAGGAGTGCGCGTTCGCCGCCTACACCAACCTGCCGAAAGGCATGGAGCCGGGCATGGAGGCGACGCACTACTACGATCCGCCGAACCTCACTTTCCCGTTCGGCAGCTACATCTGCGTGGTCGACATCGACCGCGGAACGGGCGAGGTGAAGGTGCGGCGTTTCCTGGCGGTGGACGACTGCGGCAACATCATCAACCCGATGATCGTCGACGGGCAGATCCACGGCGGCCTCGCGCAGGGCGTGGGACCGGCGCTGTATGAGGAGATCGGCTACGACGAGGACGGCAACGTCTACGGCGGCAGCTTCCTCGACTACTACGTGCCGACCGCGCTCGAGTGCCCGAAGTGGGAGACCGACAAGACCGTGACGCCGAGCCCGCACCATCCGCTCGGCGCGAAGGGCGTCGGCGAATCGGCCACGGTCGGCGCGCCGCCCGCGATCGTCAACGCGGTGGTCGATGCGCTCTCGCATCTCGGCGTGACGCATCTCGACATCCCGATCACGCCCGAGAAGGTGTGGCAGCTCCTGCGAAAAGCGGGCGTCGCCGAATGACATAACCGGCGTCGCTTTGATGGAGGGGGGAATGAAGTTCACGTACGCGCTTTTGCTTGCGCTCGTCGTCGGCTGCGCTTCCGAGATCCAGCGCACGCCGACTCAGTTCAAGGCGTCCACGGACGCGGCCATGTTCCTGCTCGCGAGCGACGTCACCGTCAAGCCGACCCTGGGTTATCCCGCGAGGCTCAGGGGCGGTTCGACCTGGGTGCACGTCGGCCAGGTCCCGGAGGGACCGGTCTATGCGATCAAGGACGACGTTTTCATGGTGCGCGGGCGCAACGCGCACGAAGCGCAGTGCGTGATCAGCGACGGCGGCAAGCTGATCGGGTTCTTTCTGCCGGTGGAACGCGCGTTCGTACCGGTGGATCCGCAGGTGCAGTTACACATAGACCGAAAATAGGGAGAACAGGGATGTCCGCTTCGAAGCGCTTATTCGCTCTCGCCGTTGTCGTCGTGCTCGCCGGCTGCGCCGCCGAAGGTCCGCTGCACAAAGACATTTCCGCTTCGATCCCGGCAGTTCCCGCCGGGAAAGGTCGGGTCTACTTCTACCGGACGAACACCATGTTCGGTGGCGCCATTACCTCCGACATCACGATGAACGGGCGCGTCGTCGGCCGTTCAGTGCGCGGCAGCTTCTTTTACGTGGACGAGAACCCCGGCGATTGCAAGGCCTCGGCCTCGACGGAAGTCGAGCGGGAGGTGTCGTTCACGCTGTCGCCAGGCGAGACCAAGTACATCAGGTCCACCGTCTCCATGGGCGCGCTCGTCGGCCGCGTCAACCTCGAGCTGGTGAGCCCCGGCGATGCCACCAGTCAAATGGCGCAGCTGCACTACACCGGCACGCCGCTCACCGTCAGGTAGCGATTTACTCGTCGCGGTGAAGCGCAGGATCCCGCGGGCTCCTGCGCAAAAAAAAGGGCGCGCTCATCGCGCGCCCTTCCCCCCGGGGAGGCGGGGGGCTTATTCAATCAGTCGTCGTCATCGTGGCGGTGGCGGCGATCCTCTACGTCGAACACCTGGTTGACCGGCGACGGGCCGTAAGAGGCCCAGGTAACGGCCTTCACCTGCTTCACGCCCTTCTTCGACCAGTCGCACACGCCGTTCGGGAAGATGGCCGCGAGGCGCGCGCGTTGTGCGTCGGTGAAGGCCACCTTGTAGTCCGCCATGTCGACCGGCCTGAGCTGGCACTTGATGATGTCGAGCGCGATCGGCGCGCCCGCCACGAACTCCGGCGGCACGCCACGCGGGAAGAGCGTGTTGCACTGGTTCGTTCCGGTCGGGTCTTCCAGCACCTGCGGCGCGACGATCTTCACGCCTGCGGTGGTCCAGCAGGCGTCGACCACGTCGGCCGGCTTGTCGGCAACGACCTTTTCCGCGCGCGAGCGGTTCGAGCTGTCGGCGACCACCGCCGTGAGCCAATTGCCCATCTGATCGAGCAGCAGCTCGCTCGGCGCGAGGTTGCCGACGATCACCTGGTTGTTGGCGTGGCCATTGGCGTTGATCAGCCGCTGGCGGATCGAGAACGAGTGGTAGCGCAGGTGCACGTCGCCCTGCACCAGCAGGTCGTTGCCGCCCGAGCGCGTGATGATCGCGGTGCTGGCAAGGCCGCCGCCGCCGTTCATGATGCGCCCGCCCTGGTAGGCGCGGCGCGTGGCGTCGGGATAGAACACCGTGCGGGCCGCGATGTGGTTGAAGTCGATGTCGACCCCGCCCATGTTGGCGTTCAGGTCGAGGAAGTCCTCGACGGTGATGGTCCCCTGGTTCAGCGCCCTCAGCCCGTATTGCACGCCGACGTTGTCCAGCGGGCGCTGCGAGAACTTCGCGCTGCCCGGGAACGGCGTGTCGGGAATCACGCCATACACGTTGACCGTGTGGTCGTAGACGTCGCCGCGCGCACCGAACGGGTTACGAAGGGCCGCCGGGGCGTCCGCCGGAACGTAGCGCTTGTCGGGGCCCATGCCCGCCACGATCTCGTCGGGGAAGGCGACCCTCGGATCCATCCGGTCGCCGCGTACCCGGCTCATTTCGTGGAGCTCGCCGGTCACGAACAGGTCCGGGTTGATCGACAGGTATCCCGTCATCGCCTTCACCTGATCGACGCTGTAGCGGCCCGGGCGCGAGGCGAGGTAGAGCTCGAAGAGCCGCGAGCTGTGCATCGGCACCATGCCGGTGGTGACGTCCGGGAAGCTGTTCATGGTGACGATGCCGTCGAACAGGCCCGGATAGTTGTCGCCGGTCTGGTTGCTCTGGTAGGCGCCGCCCGAGCTGCCGGTGCCGATGGTGAACTTCGGCACGCCGTAGCTCTCGATGAAGCGCTCCTTGACCATCATGATGACTTCGGACGACAGCAGGTCGTTGCAGTTGTTGCCGAAGGTGTTGAGCGAGCCCGACGCGACCGCGTGGCCCTTGCCGAGCCACGTGGCGTTGAGCGCGGTGACGAGGTCGGGGCCCTGCGTGTACCAGCCGGCGATGCAGCCGCCGCCGAGCGGGTAGATGAGCCGTCCGTTCCAGGCGCGCGGCGGCGAGAACGGGCTCGGCTCGCCGTCGTTCGGGTTGTGCAGCACCGCGGTCTGGTAGATCGAGCGGTCGATGGTGCCCGTCTCCAGCCGCACGATGAACGGCACGGTGACGCCGTTCACCGTGGTCGTCGTGGCGACGTCCGACGGCAGCGTCGAGTAGGGCTGCGGCAGCACCTTGAACTGGCCGCCGGGCGTGGTGCGGTAGACATAGGTCACGCGCGTCGCCACCGAGCAGTTCGAGTCGAGCGGCGCGCCAAGCACCGGGCCGAGCGGCGTGCCGTTTTGCGGCACCTGGCCGCCCCGGATGACGTCGAAGTTCGTGGTGGTGCAGGCGAACGGAAATTCCTGCGGCCCGGAGATCATCGGACCCTGGATCGGATAGTTCGTCAACGTGAGGTCGGCGTCGCCGCGGCCGTTCTTCTTGCCCTTGGCGTCGACCGAGAGCTCGTTCTCGCCGTTGCGCAGGCCGCTGACCAAGCCGGTGAGCGTCCGCGCGGCTGCGTCGGCGTGGAACGCGCCGGTAACGTTATGACCGTTGAGCTCGATGCGCACGGCGCCGAGGCTTACGTCCTTCTCCTTCACGGTGACGCGCACCAGCGCGTCGCCGCCGCTCACGAGGTAGGGCTTGCTCGAGAGCACTTCGATGCTGAACTTGTTGTCGCCGTGGTGCTGGTCGCCGTCGTCGTGGGCGTACGCTGGGATGACGGACGCCAGTGCGGCGCAGGCGAGCGCGCACAGGAAGCTGCGTAGGGTCTTCATCTTTCCCTCCGGTGGATCGCCTCTGGGGACGGGCGATTCAGGGAGATTGCATCACACCTCGCCGCACTCACTCATTCCGCTTGCTCATGAACTCATGAGCGAACTCGTACTAGCGCTTGTCGGGTTCGCCGACGCCGGTGGTTATCAACTTGTACAGGCTGCGGTCGAAGTAGAAGCCCCAGCCGCCCGAGCAGGCGTCGTAGCACTCGAGCGCAGGCGAGAGCCCGACATGCGTCATGCGCACCTCGGTCCTCCCGCCCTTCGGGCTGATGTCGAAGACGATGTCGGTGCCTTTCCATTCGGTCTTGTCGGCTGCGAAGCTGATCTCGCTCGTCACGACACGCCAGGCGACTTTCCTGCCGGGCACCAGCTCCGTGATCTGCTGGGTGGTGCGGTGCAGGTTCCCGTGTCGGTACCTGAACTTGGCGCCGACGCGGTCGGCGGCGCCCTCGATAGACTCCGACCACCAGCCGCGCACGTCGTTGATGGCGTCGAAGACCGCCTGCGGCGACTGGGCTACCGTAAAAGACGCGGTGAAGTTCTCGTGCTTCAGCCGGGCGTTCATCTCGTCCTCTGCTCAGAGCGTGGCCGCGTATTCGGCCGCGAGCTTGGCCTGCGTCTTCCAGAAGGGCCGCGGCGCGACGCCCTTCAGCAGGTCCTCGAGGATGCCGGTATGCACGTCCCAGCCGCCCATGACCTGCGGCACCATGTCGCCGCCTGCGATGCGCCGGTGCACGATGACGAGGAGCACGTCCTTGCCGCGCGGGGTGAGCTCGTAGGTCACCTCCGTGTCGTTGCCTTTCCATTCCCATGTATGGGAAAGCAGGCGCGGCGGCTCGAGGCGCGTGATGACGCCGCCGGACACGTGCGCGCCGCGTCCCGGGGGATTCTGCTCGCCCGAGAGGCGCGAGTTGTCGAACTCGAGAGTGACCTTGCCGCCGACGCGCAGGTCGAACTCGCCCGCGCAGAGCCACTTCGCGCGCTTGTCGGACTCGGTGATGTAGGCCCAGACGCGCTCGAGCGGGCCGGGCAGCAGGCGCTCCAGGCGCACGGTGCCGGGCTCTACCAGGGTGACGGGGCGCGCGGTGACGGTACGGGACATTTCACTTTCTCCTTCGCTTGGGTTTGGAGGGGGCTTTCGCTGCTTTCTGGATGGCGTCGTCCGCGCGCAGCGCCGCCTCGAGGCGGTCGAGGCGCGCGGACCAGAACTCGCGCGTGCGCAGCATCCACTGCGTGAGCTCATCAAAAGGCCTGGGCTCGAGCGACAGGAAGTGATCGCGGCCGGCGATGCGCCGGCGCACGAGGCCCGCGCGCTCGAGCAACCGGATGTGCTTCGACACTGAGTTGAGCGAGATGCCGAACGGCTCGGCGACCTCGGTCACGCGCGCCTCGCCGCTCGCGAGCCGGCCGAGGATCGTGCGGCGGGTGTCGTCCGCGAGCGCGATCAGCGTGTCGTCGAGATCCATGGGCCGCTAATATTCACCCAAAAGGATGAATATGTCAACAGCCGGGATTCAGTGTTTCAGCCGCCGCGGCCAGAATTTAGTAGTCGGGCTGCCCAATCCGCCTGTAGTGCGATCGCTACTTTAGCCCCTAGGCGTCATTGAAGGCGCGCCTGCGGCGGCGCAGCTTAGCGAATCTCTACAAGTCTGAATGGGCGCAGCCATGAATTGGGGAAGGCGACTCGCGTACATCCTTAGCCTCGCGGCAACCATCATCCTCGCCGCGCTCGCGCCGCGCGAAGCGGCTGCGCAGCTCGGCGGCAGCCTCGTCGTCACGATGACGGCGCCTTCCAACGGCGCCAACGTGAGCGGCACGATCCCGGTGCGCGCGAGCGTGACGATGATCGGCGGCCTCACCGTGCAGGGCGTGCAGTTCAAGCTGGATGGCGCCGACCTCGGCGCCTTCGATACGGCCGCGCCTTACGCGATCAACTGGGACACGAAGACCGCGAGCAACGGCTCGCACACTCTTACGGCCGTAGCGCGCGACGTCCTCGGCGTGCAGTGGTCCTCCAATCCGATCAGCGTCACGGTGTTCAACGACACCACGGCGCCGTCGGTGTCGGTGACTTCCCCCGGGGACGGCGCGACCGTTTCCGGCGCGATCACGCTGACGGCGAACGCCTCCGATAACGTCGGCGTGGTCGGCGTGCAGTTCCAGGTCGACGGCAACAACAACGGGCCGGAAGCGACTGCGACGCCGTACGCCGCGCCGTGGAACACGATCAATGCGACCAACGGCTCGCACACGATCACGGCGATCGCGCGCGATGCCGCCGGCAACAGGACCACGTCTTCCGCGGTGACGGTCACGGTGATGAACGACACCACGCCGCCGTCGGTCTCGATCAGCTCGCCCGCCGCCGGCGCCACGGTCTCCGGTACGGCCATGGTGGTCGCGAGCGCCTCGGACAACATCGCCGTCGCGGGCGTGCAGTTCAAGCTCGACGGCGGCAACCTCGGCGCCGAAGTGACCACGGCTCCGTACCAGACGGCGTGGGACACCACCACGGCGCACAACGGCGCGCACACTTTGAGCGCCGTGGCGCGCGATGCGGCCGGCAATACGAGCACCGCCGTAGCGGTGAGCGTCACGGTGAACAATCTGTCGCCGGTCGCGATCGAGAACCAGCAGCCGGGCGCCGACAACTGGGGCATGTGGTTCGGCGGCATGCCGGCGGACGATGTCGGCAGGCAGATCAAGGGCTACGCGTCGGCGACGAGCGTCAACAAGGGCGACTCGATCACCTTCTACGTCAGCGTCGCCACGGCCCAGACCTACACCATCGATATCTACCGCATGGGCTACTACCAGGGCCACGGCGGGCGCCTGATGCAGTCGATCGGGTCGATCGCCGGCACGCCGCAGCCGCCGTGCCCGGCAGATGTCAACACCGGGTTGATCGAGTGCAACTGGACGGCGGGCTACACGCTTCAGGTGCCGTCGAGCTGGGTGAGCGGCATCTTCCTCGCGAAGCTGACGAGCGCGGCCGGCTTCCAGAACTGGATCATCTTCGTGGTGCGGGACGACGCGCGCCAGGCCGATCTCGTGTACCAGCAGCCGACCAACACCTACCAGGCGTACAACAACTACCCGAACGACAACGCTACCGGCAAGAGCATCTACGACTTCAACAGCTTCGGCGCGCCTACCGCGAGCGGCACGGCGCGCGCGGTCAAGGTGTCGTTCAACCGGCCGTATGCCGATCGCGGCGCCGGACAGTTCTTCAACTGGGAGTACTACTTCATCCGCTGGCTCGAGCGCTCGGGCTACGACGTCAAGTACGTCAGCACGCTCGACACGCACGAGCGCGGCGTGCCGGCGACCAGGGGCTTCCTCTCCATCGCGCACGACGAGTACTGGTCGAAGGACATGTACGACGCTGCCGAGGCGGCGCGCGCCGCTGGCGTCAACATGGCGTTCTTCGGCGGCAACGGCGTCTACTGGCAGGTACGCTTCGAGGCGTCGCCGCTCACCGGCGTCGCCGACCGCGTGATGGTGGGCTACAAGGACCGGACCAAGGACCCGGTGCAGGGGCCGACCACGACGATCCAGTGGCGCGATCCGTTCATCAACCGTCCGGAGCAGACGCTGATGGGCGTCATGTTCAACGGCCAGATCGACTTCTCCGGACCGAACGCGCCGTTCGTGGTGCAGAACAGCTCGCACTGGGTGTACGCCGGCACCGGCGTGCACGACGGCGACCAGATCCCGGGCATCATCGGCTACGAGATGGATGGCTCGTGGGCGAACGTGCAGCAGCCCGACGCCATCGCCGGCACCGCCGTCGTGCTGGGCGCGTCGCCCTACACCGATTCCGGCAGCGGCGCGTCGCTCGTCTCCAACGCGACGATCTACCAGGCGCCGAGCGGTGCGTGGGTATTCGCTGCCGGCACGACGAGCTGGGCGTGGGGCCTGGACCTCGACGGCACCGCCGACGCGCGCCTGCAGGGCATGACGGCGAACATCCTGGACCGGTTCGTCGGCAAGACGAACTAGCGAGCTCTGTAGAGTCGCCCCCGCGAAAGCGGGGGCCCGGCTTTTCTCTTGAAGAATCCCGGGCGGGTATTTCGCGCGGCGGTCGCAAGCCGGTGTTACGCTCGCGCGCGATGCCGACCTATCTCAAGGAAGCGAGCGACACCACGGTGGTGGACGCCGCCGACGTGCACCGCGTCGTCGCCGAGATGCTCGGCGAGATCGAGCGGCGGCGCGAAGACGCCGTGCGCGAATACGCGCGCAAGCTCGATCGCTGGTCGGGCGAGATCATCGTCACCCCGGAGGAGATCGAGCGTCGCACGCGCGACGTGCCGGAGGGCGTAAAGCGCGACATCGAGCTTGCGAGCGAGCGCGTGTTCCGCTTTGCGCTCGGTCAGCGCCAATCGATCCGCGAGTTCCAGAGCGAAATCATCGAAGGCCTCTCCGCCGGGCAGAAGCTCGTGCCGGTGAACGTCGCGGGCTGCTATGTGCCGACCGGGCGCTATGCGCACATCGCGTCCGCCTACATGAGCATCGCCACGGCGAAGGCGGCGGGCGTGAAAACCGTCGTGGCGGCTTCGACACCGTATAAAGGCGAGGGCATCCATCCGTACGTGCTGTATGCGATGAAAGTCGCCGGCGCCGATGTGATCCTCACGCTGGGTGGCGTGCAGGCGATCGCGGCGCTCGCCTTCGGCCTCTTCACCGGCAAGCCCGCGGACATCCTCATCGGGCCGGGCAACAAGTACGTCGCGGAAGCGAAGCGCGCGCTCTTCGGGCGCGTCGGCATCGATGTGCTCGCCGGGCCGACCGAGATCGGCATCATCGCCGACGATACGGCCGATCCGGCGATCGTCGCCACCGATTTAGTCGGGCAGGCGGAGCACGGGCCGGACTCGCCCGCGTGGCTGATCACGCTGGACAAGAAGCTGGGCGCCGAGGTGATGGAGCGCGTGCCGGCGCTGATCGCGGCGCTGCCGCCGCTCGCGCGCGAGGGCGCAGGCGCCGCGTGGCGCGACCATGGTGAAGTGGTCTACTGCGAGACGCGCGAGGAGGCGGTGGCGCTGTCAGACCGCAATGCGCCGGAGCATCTCGAAGTGCACGCGCGCGATCTCGACTGGTGGCTTGCACAGCTCACGAACTACGGCTCGCTCTTCCTCGGCGAGGAGACCACGGTCGCGTTCGGCGACAAGGCGTCCGGCCCGAATCACATCCTGCCGACCCGGGGCGCGGCGCGCTACTCGGGCGGACTCTCGGTGCACAAGTTCCTGAAGGTGCTCACCTGGCAGCGCATGACGCGCGAGGCGAGCCGCGAGCTCGCGCCGGTCACCGCGCGCATCTCGCGCCTCGAGGGCATGGAAGCGCACGCGCGCACCGCGGACGAGCGCATGGCGAAGTACTTTCCCGACGAGCCGTACGATCGCGGAGAACCTATCGAGTCCTGAGCCGGTAAATGGTGACTGTCACCCTTTATTGGCATACGCTGGCGCTTGTTCCGACAAGGGGGGAAGCATGCGAATCATCGTTGCCGTCATGTGCGCGCTGCCCGTTGCGGCCGCCGCTGCCGCAGACGCGCCCGTGCCGCGCATGCTGAAGGGCATGGAGAAGGGCAGCTGGCGCACCGAGATCCTCGAGCATTCGGAGGCGAAGCCCGGCCAGAAGATGCCGGCGATGACGGTGTGCACCGACAACCTGATGAAGCAGGGGAAGGAACACGACGCGAGCGCGAAGAGCGAGCAGCAGTGCAAGCACCGCCTGCTCAAGGACAGCGCGGACGAGGCGGTAATGGAAACGACCTGCCCGAAGAACACGGTCGTCACCACCATGAAGCGCGAGAGCTCCAGCTCGATGCTCGCCGATATCGTGGCCAAGGGCGAGCACCCGATGCATCTGAAGATGCGCTACACGCACCTCGGTGCGTGCCGCGAGGGCCAAGCGGCGTTCAGCTACGACAAGAACAGCGAGCAGTGCAAGAAGATCCAGGCGTCGATGGCGAAGATGGATCCCGCCAAGGAGTGCGCCAACGCCGGAGCGCAGCGCGCGCAATGCGAGCAGACGATGCGCCAGCAGATCGCGCAGGCGAAAGCGATGTGCAACTAGAGGAGAGACCGAGAACGACAAGGACGTCTTCGAAGTGCACCAGATCCTGCTCCCGATGAACGGGAGTTCCTCTTCACGCTCGGGCCTTCGCGCATCACGGGCGCGGTGCAAGCGATCATCAACCCGATCGCGATCAAGTGATGTAGTGGCAGGTCGGGTTCTCGCGCGGTAAACCGAATAGTGGCTGATCGGTTATTCGGCGCGGGGAGCCATGCACGCGCCAAAGACAGAAGCCATTCGCCGTCCTGTACGGTGTCGAGACGCGTACGCTCAATCAAGCGGTGGCGCGCAACCAGCAGCGGTTTCCTCAAGACTTCATGTTTCGACGCCATCAAGCGCCTTATCGCGGAAGACGAAGCCCGGCGTACGAGCCCCAGGCGACGGATCGGCGTCATCGCCTGACTGGCGTCGGCAGTTGACCGGGCACCGTCGGCAATGAGAAAAACGGGGTCTGTCCCCATTTAAATGAGCGACATCGTCTTCGATAACGTGGCGCGCGCGTTCAAGCGCGACGGGCGCGATACGCTGGCCGTGGACAACGTTTCCTTCGAGGTCCGCGAGCGCGAGTTCGTCGCGCTGGTCGGGCCGTCGGGCTGCGGCAAGACGACGTGCCTGCGCATGGCGGCGGGCCTCGATTTTCCGACCGCCGGTTCCGTGCGGGTCGGTGGAAAACCCGTGCTGGAGCCCGGCCCGCAGCGCGCGGTGGTGTTCCAGCAGTTCGCGCTCTTCCCGTGGAAGACGGTGCACGACAATATCGAGTTCGGGCTGCGCAGCCAGGGCGTGCCGCAGTACGAGCGCCGCGCGCGCATCGCGCAGCAGCTCGAGCTCATGGGCCTGCAGGGCTACGAGTCGGCGTATCCGCACGAGCTCTCGGGCGGCATGCAGCAGCGCGTGGCCATTGCCCGGTGCTATGTGATGAACCCGGACGTGCTGTTGATGGATGAACCCTTCGGCGCGCTCGATGCGCAGACGCGCACGCTGATGCAGGAGGAGCTGGTCAAGATCGCGCGCCGCAACCCGCGCACGGTGCTCTTCATCACCCACGCGGTGGAGGAAGCGGTGTACCTTGCCGACCGCGTGGTGGTGATGACGCGACGGCCGGGGCGCATCGCCGAGATCGTGGACATCGCGCCGGTACGCAAGGCCGGCGGCTGGGAGACGCTCAGCAAGGTGGAGGAGGTGATGGAGCGCTCGTCGTTCGTCGAACTGAAGTCGCGCATCTGGCGGCTGCTGCGCGAGCAGCAGCTCAACAACGAGAGGAGGGAGCACGCATGAAGCGGTACATCTGGGCGCTGGCGCTCGTCGCCGGCACGGCGGCGGCGCAGCAGGAAATCAAGGTGAGCTACCAGCCCGCGCTCTACTGGTCGCTGCCTTATTACATCGCGACGGAAAAGGGCTGGTGGCAGGAGCTGGCGCTGAAGCCCGTCTTCAGCACTTTCCCGGCGGGCGTGCCGCAGATCGCGGCCTCGGCTTCGAAATCGTGGGATGTCGGCGGCGCGGGCTCGGTACCCGCGATCCTCGGTGCGGCGCGCTATCAGCTGCAGACGATCGGCATCACCAACGACGAGTCGGTCGGCAACGCATTGATGGCGACGCGCGACAAGGCGGATGCCTTCGCGCGCAATCCGGCGAGCATCAAGGGCCAGGCGATCGTGCTCACCGCCAACTCGACCGGCGACTACGCGGTGCAGTCGTGCCTCGCCAAGTGGGGGTTGAAGAAATCCGACGTCAGCATCAAGAGCATGGGCCAGGCGGAGATCATCTCGGCGATGTCCTCGGGCAATGCGGATCTCGGCGGCCTGTGGGCGCCGAACATCTACACGCTCGAGGAGAAGGCGGGCGGCAAGCTCATCTGCTCGGGCAAGGACGCGAACGCCATCATCCCCGGCGCGCTCTTCGTGCGCGCCGAGTACGCGAAGGAGCACCCGCAGAACGTCGCCAAGTACCTCGCGATCTACCTGCGCGCGCAGCAATGGGCGCTCGCGCATCGCAAGGACGCCATCGCCATGATGCGCAAGTTCTACGACCAGGGCGGCGTCTCGATCTCGGAGGCGTCGATGAACAAGGAGTTCGACACGCGGCCGGTGTACGACCTCGCGCAGCAGCTCAAGATCATGGACCGCTCGCACGGCCCGTCGGAGGTCGACAAGTGGCTCACCGGCATCGGCGAGTTCATGCGCGCGAACGGCACCTTCCCCGAGGCGCCGGCGGCCAGGAGCTTCGTCACCGATGAGTATCTGCGCATGGTGGATCGCGATCCCAAGCTGAAGGCTTTTGCGAACCGGAAAGACTGAATGGACCGCCTGGCGACGTCGCCCCCGCGAAGGGGGAGCCAGTTTTCTTGAACATGGGTTCCCGCTTCCGCGGGAACGACGAGTAGCCTATTCGTAGTTCTCGTTATCTCTCGGCGGGTACCGTCGCGGCGGTGCTCGCCGCGTGGTGGCTGCTCACCGCGACGGAGGTCATTGCGCCGACGCGCTTTGCGTCGCCAGGGGAATTCTGGGACGCGTTGCGCCAGGTGGCGCTCTCAGGCTACGCCGACGCGCGGCTACACGAGCACATCGTGCACAGCTCCAAGCTCGTGCTGATGGGCTTTGCGGTCGCGATCGCCACCGGCGTGCCGCTCGGGCTGGCGATGGGCTGGAGCCGGCGCATCGAAGCGCTGGTGAATCCGGCGTTCCTCTTGATCCGGCCGATTCCGCCGCTCGCCTGGATCCCGCTCGCCATCGTCTGGCTCGGCCTCGGCGACGCGGCGAAGGTGCTGGTCATCTGGTTCGCCGCCTTCGTGCCTGCGCTGATCAACAGCTACGCCGGCGTGCGCTCGCTCGAGCGGACCGTGATCGAGGCGGCACGCATGCTGGGCGCGAGCCGCGGGATGATGATGCGCGAGGTGGTGGTCCCCGGCGCGATGCCGCACATCTTCACCGGGCTGCGGCTCTCGCTGCAGGCGTGCTGGACGACGCTCGTCGCGGGCGAGCTGATCGGTGCCGCCGCCGGTCTCGGGCATGTGCTGCAGCAAAGCGCGCTCGACCTCTTCCCGGCGATGATCCTCGTCGGCATGGTGTTCGTCGCGCTCGCCGGCGCGGTCATGACCTGGGCGCTCGCCTGGGTTGAACACCGGGCGATGCCATGGCACGCATGACCACAAACCCAAAATCAGGGACAGACCACGTTCTTCTTTCCACATCGGGGTTGCTTGCCTTCTTCGGCGTGTGGACGCTCGTCGCCATCAGCGGCCTCGTGCAGCCGCAGTTCCTGCCGACGCCGCTCGCGGTGGCGCGCGAGTTCTCTCGGCTGCTGGAGACCCCGTTCGCCGGCTACACGCTGCAGCAGCATCTGCTCTCGAGCCTCGGCCGATTCGGACTCGGCTTCGCGCTCGCGGTGGCGATCGGCGTGCCGCTCGGCCTGCTGATGGGCTGGTTCCGCACGCTCGATGCGATCGTCAGCCCGCTGTTCGACGCGCTGCGCTTCGTCGCACCGATCGCCTGGGTGCCGTTCGCGGCGCTGTGGTTCGGCACCGGGATCGGCGGCCCGGTGCTGATCATCTTCTCGGGCGCCTTCCCGCCGTGCCTGATCAACGCCTATCGCGGCGCGAAGTTCGTCGAGCCGCGCTACATCGAGGCGGCACGCATGCTGGGCGCGTCGCATTTGCGCATGGTCACCGAGGTGCTGCTGCCGGCATCGGTGCCCTCCATCGTCGCCGGCCTGCGCGTGAGCGCGGGGCTGGGCTGGCAGTCGCTGATCGGCGCGGAACTGATCGTCGCGTCGAGCGGCATCGGCTACCTGATGGTGAAGGGCCAGAGCAACATCAGCACCGCGATCGTCATGAGCGGCATGATCGCGATCGGCATCGTCGGCGTGGCGATCGATGTGCTGCTGCGCGCGCTGCAGGCGCGCATCGAGCGCCACCGGAATTCCGACCCGGGGTCGTAATTATTGCGACCCTGGGTCGGAATTTACTCGGGGGAGATGCCGACGTCCCTCACGACCTTCGTCCACTTCGCGATCTCGCGCTCGGCAAAGGCGCGGAACTCCGCGGGGGTGCCGGGCGCGGGCTCGATCCCGGCGCCGGTGAGCCGCTGGGTGGTCTCGGGGCTCGTGACTGCCTGGTTCAGATCGGCGTTGATCTTCGCCACCAAAGGCGCGGGCATGCCGCCCGGCCCGCAGATGCCGTACCACACGGTGACTTCGTATCCGGGCAGCGTCTCGCCGATCGTCGGCAGATCGGGAAAGCGCGGCGAGCGCTTCGCGGTGGAGACGGCGAGCGCACGCGTGCGCCCCGTCGTGATGTACGCGACCTGCTCCGGCATGTTGGTGATCACGAGCTGGATCTGGCCCGCCGCGAGATCGGCCGACGACGCGGCGCCGCCCTTGTACGGCACGTGCACGATGTCGATGCCCGCCATCGACTTGAAGAGCTCGACGCCGAGATGCGGCGACGTGCCGACCCCGGATGAGCCGTAGGAGAGCTTGCCGGGGTTCGCTTTCGCGTAGGCGATGAACTCCGCCACCGTCGTCGCCGGCACCGAGGGATGCACCGCCATCACGTTCGGCGTCATGCCGATCATGCCGATGTAGGTGACGTCCTTCAGCGCGTCGTAGCCGAGCTTGCGGTGATAGAAGGCAGGCCCGATACCGTGCGAGCCGACGTTGCAGAGGACCAGCGTGTAGCCGTCCGGCGGCGCCTTTGCCGTCGCCTCGGCCCCGATCGTGCCGCCGGCGCCGGGCTTGTTCTCGATGACGATCGACGTTCCCCAGATCTCGGCGAGTCTTGCGGTGGTGATGCGCGCGGTCTGGTCGACACCGCCGCCGGGAGGGAAGCCGACGTAGAGCTTGGGCGGCTTGGATGGATACGTTTGCGCCTGCGCGGCGAAAGCGGCGGCAAGCGCGACGAGCGCGAGACCTCGCATGGGCACCTCCTCCCGGAGGTGTTATAGCACTACTCGAGCTTCTTCTTGACCCAGTTCTCGGTCTTGTCGACGGTGCGCTCGACCGCCTTGCCGGCCCGGTTGCCGGTGCGCTCGGCCCACTCGCCGGTGCGCTTCACCGTGCGCTCGACTCCCTTCGCCGTCTTGTCCGCGGCACGCTCGATCTTGTTCGGCTTCTGCGCCTCGTCGGCGGCGGTGAGCGTCACCGGCAGGCAGAAGAGCAAGCACGCGAAAGCGCGGGCGAGAAGCATGGCGCCGGCGAGCATAGCGCACCCTCGGCGCTCCCAGGGCGGAGGATTTCTCATATGCTGGGCGCCCGATGATCGATACGCATGCCCACGTCATCTCGCGCGATGAGCGCCGCTACCCGCGCGCGCCGCTCGGCGGCAAGCAGTCGGACTGGTCGCGCGAGCGGCCGGTGAGCGCCGACGAGATGCTCGCCGCCATGGACGCCGCAGGCATCGAGAAGACGGTGCTGGTGCAGGCCTCGACCTGCTATGGGCACGACAACTCCTACCTCTCGGACGCGGTCGCGGCGCGTCCGCAGCGCTTCATCGGCGTCTTCTCGGTCGACGTGCTGGCGCCGAATGCGCCGCAGCGCATCCACCAATGGATGGACCGCGGCCTCGCGGGCCTACGCATCTTCATCGCAGGCCATACCACGGCGCAGGAGGCGCGCCTGGACGATCCGCGCTCGTATCCCGCGTGGGAAACGGCAATCGAGGCGCTGCTGCCGATCTGCGTGCAGCTGCGCGCGCCCGCGCTTGGACAACTGCAAAGCATGCTGGAGCGCTTTCCCAGGGCGCGCGTGCTGCTCGACCACATGGCGCGACCGGTAGCGGACGACGCAGAGCCGCTCCTCGCGCTGGCGAAACACGAAAACCTCTGCCTCAAGCTCACCACGCACAACGTGCGCGAGCTGCCGCAAAGTTTTTTCGTGCGCGTTGTCAAGAGCTACGGCGCCGCGCGCATCGCGTGGGGATCGAACTATCCGGCGGCCGAAGGAACGCTTGGCGCGCTTCTTGCGGATGCGCATGACGCGCTCGCCGCGTTCAGCGGCGCGGAACGCGACTGGATTTTTTCGCGCACTGCAAAGCGTTTTTATCCAGCGCTCGCGTGAAAGGAAAACGTCAGCAACTTTTTTCCAACACGCGTGCGCGGCGCAAAATATTTTTCGCGCGCGAGCATTGACGCCGCGCGGCGCGCGATGCAATCTGTGCGCGTCGTATCAAATCCAATTTGTTGAAGTGACAGCCTGAAGGGGGACGGACTGTGCTTCACGATATTCACAATCGCGCGTTGCGCCGCGCCGCCCAGATCCTCGGCGGCGAGGAGAAATTGCGTCTGCATCTCGGCGCTACCGAGACCGATTTCTCGAGCTGGGCCGGCCTGCAGGAGCTGCCGCGCAACGTCTTCCTGCGCCTGGTCGACATCATCACCGACGAAGAGGTGCGCCAGGTAACCGCCCGGCGCTGATTCCCGGCGGACTTGTTGTGGATAGCCTGTGGACGTCCTGTTGACAGGCTGTTGATACGAGCGTGAAGAGCGTAGCGATCGATCGCGCCAAACGTCTGCGCGAGCAGCCGCACACCGGCCATAACCGCTGGCATCCGGACATCGCGCCGATCATCGAGGTCGAGCCGGGCGAGGAGCTCGCGCTCGAGACGCGCGATGCCAACGATCTGCAGATCGGCCCGCGCACCACGGCCCCGGATCTCGAGCGCCTGCAGCGCACGATCGCCCATCCGCTCACCGGGCCGGTCTACGTCAAGGGCGCGAAGCCGGGGGACCTGCTGGAAGTCGAATACCTCGACATCGTGCCCGAGCGCTACGGCTGGACGCGATTCGCCCCGGGCGGCGGCTTCCTGCCCGAGCTCTTCGACTACCACTTCGTCGCGCACTGGGACATCACGCTCGACCACGCGACCTCGCCGCAGCTTCCTGGCGTGCGAATACCGAACGGTGCCTTCATGGGCACCGCGGGCGTCGCGCCGTCGCCCGAGCAGCTAAGGCGCTGGACCGAGCGCGAGGCGCAGCTCAAAGCCCGCGGCGGGCGCGTGTGGCCGCCCGATGCGACCAACGCGGTGCCCGCGGGCGGGAAAGTAGCGGCCGAGGGCCTGCGCACCATCCCGCCGCGCGAGAACTGCGGCAACGTCGATGCGAAGCAGCTTACCAAGGGCTCGCGCCTTCTCATCCCCGTTAACGTGGACGGCGCGCTCTATTCCGTGGGCGACGGCCACTTCGCGCAGGGCGACTCGGAGTGCTGCGGCACGGCGATCGAGATGGGCGCGACCTGCGTGGTGCGCTTTCGCCTCCACCGCGGCGTCGCGGCGGCGAAGCGCATCGTCTGGCCGCGCTTCGCGCATCCCGGCTATTTCCAGCCGCCGGAGGCCGCGGTGCCGCGCAACTTCATCGCCACCATGGGCATGCCGATCACGGCGGAGGGCCGCAACGAGAACTGCGACCTCACGCTCGCCGCGCGCAATGCGGTGATCGAGATGATCAAGCTGCTGGAAGAGCGCGGCTGGTCGCGCGAGCAGGCCTACGTCATCTGCAGCGTCGCGGTCGACCTGCGCGTGAGCAACGTCGTCGACGTGCCGAACGTGACCGTGAGCGCGCTGCTGCCGGAAGACATCTTCTGAAATCGGGGACAGGTCCGTAATTATTTCGACAGCTTCGTTGCTTGCAGGATTATTACGGACCGGTCGCCGATTCAGGACCTCATTTGCCGAGGTGCTTGTCGAAGAACTGCGCGATCTCGGTGAACGCTTCCTTGCTCTCCGGCGCGGTGACGTCGCGGTAGTAATGGGCATGCGATTGCCCTTCGAACACCTGCAGTGAAGCCTCGACGCCGGCCTGGCGGAGCTTGCGATGCACCCGGACCGTGTTGCTGAGAAGCAGATCGCGCGTGCCGGTCGTCAGGATCGCGGGCGGGAAGCCGCGCATGTCGCCATACACTGGCGAAAGCAACGGATCCTTGAGATCGTGGCCGGCGGCGTAGAGCGCTGCGCGCTTGTCGCAGTTCGCGCCGTAAGCGACCAGCACGTTGTCCACCATCGCGTTGGCCTGGAACGAGTCGCCGGCGCCGGTGAGGTCGGACATCGGCGTGCCCGGCGCGATGGCCGCCGGCAACGGCAGTCCGTTCTGCTTCGCGCGCAGCACCATGGCGAGCGTGAGGTTGCCGCCCGCGGAAGAGCCGAAAATCGCCATGTTCTTGGGCGGCGCCATCTTGGTCGCCGCCTTCCACGCCGTCATCGCATCGTCGAGCGGTGCCGGATAGGGATGATCCGGGGGCACGCGGTAGTCGACCGAGATCACCTTGTAGCCGCCGAAGCCCGCCATGTAGATCGCTTCGACCGTGGCCGATTCGCCGGAGAAGCTGGCGAAGCAGCCGCCGTGCACATGCACGAGCAGCCGGTTGCGGTTTTGCGGGGGCATGTTCTGCGGCGTGACGATGTACGCCTTCACGCCGTCGAGCGTCGTCGGCTCGACCGTGACCTTGAGCGCTTCGCGCAGCGCCGGCAAGCCTTTGACGGTCGCCTCCTCGACGCCGCGGATCTGTTTCTTCCACTCCTCCGGTGTGGCCGGGATCTGGTTGTAGAACGGATTGAGTGGCGCGGCGATCAGCTTCTGGATCTGCGGGCTCACCGTGTCGGGCACAGGCAACTGCTTGGCGGGCACTTCGCGAGTTTGTGCAAGCACGTTGGCGCTCGCCAGTAGCAGCGCGGCGCCGATGAAGCGACCGTTCATGCGACCTCCTCTCCTGTTGGGACGCCAAGCGTAGCAGCCACAAGCTGTCGCCGGACTTGCGGGAATAATGGCGGCGATGCGCTGTTCAACTGGCGCCACCACAGAAGGAGTCCCCATGATCCGCACCCTCGCAGTACTCACACTTATCGGCGCGTCCGCCGCCGCGCTCGCCCAGGCGCCGGCCAACGCGCCTACCCGTATCCGCGGCACGCTTGAAAGCGTCGACGGCAACACGCTGACGATCAAGGCGCGCAGCGGCGAAACGATGAAGGTCAAGGTCCCGGACAACGTGGTGATCATCGGCCTCGCCAAGGCGAGCATGGCTGACATCACCAGCGGCAAGTTCATCGGCACTACGACCGTCGGCCAGCACCAAGGCGCGCTGGTCGCCGAAGAGGTGCATATCTTCCCCGAGAACATGCGTGGTACCGGCGAGGGCCATCGCGACTGGGACCTGCGGCCGCAGAGCAAGATGACCAACGCCAACGTCGCCGACATCAAGGACATGGGCGACGGCAAGGTGCTCACCGTGCAGTACAAGGGCGGCGAGCAGCGCGTGCTGGTCACGCCGCGCACCTCGGTCGTCATGTACGAGCCGGCGAGCCGTGCGGAGCTCAAGCCCGGCGCCGGGGTATTCGTCAATGCGGCCGAGCGCCAGCCTGATGGGACCTATACCGCGCCGCGCGTCAACGTGGGCCTGAAGGGACAGCTGCCGCCGATGTGAAATCGGTGCCTGACCCCGATTAATTGAGGAGCTTGGCGAAGTCCCTGAGCTCGTTGCGGTTGAGATCGGACACCAACGCGTAGCGCATGCCGCCGCGCGTGAAGTGCTCGACGTTGAATCCGTCGCGCGCAAAGGCGCCGCCGCTCGCTTCTTCACCCGGCCACACGTAGACATCGATGGTGTGCAGGCGGCGGTAATAGACGAGCACCGCGACCTGTTTGCCGGCCACGTAGTCGATGCGCGCGCCGGCCAGGGGATAGCCCTCGCTCGACAGATCGGCCACCGGTGGCGAATAGGGCAGGCGCGCCGAGAGCCAGGGCTTCACGGTGTGCTGGTCGCTGGAGGCGACGTCGATGAGGCGATTGCCGAGCGTCGCGCGCACGTGGCTCGCGACGAGCTCCGTATCTTCGCCCGGCCGCTCGAGATACAGGGCGATGCCCGCGCCGAGGAGCAGCGCCATTGCAAAGGCGGGCGCGAAGACGAACCAGCGCCGCTTTTCGTGCGGCGCGCGCTTCAGCCGGGCGGGCGCGCGGTGGTAATCGGCCTGCGTGCGCACCGCCGCCGAGAGCTCGCGCAGCCGCTCGACGCTCGCGCGCAGCGCCGGGTTCTGTGCCATCTCGCGCTCGAGCTCGAGGGCGCTCGCGGCGTCGAGCTCGCCGTCGAGATATGCGTGCAGCCTGTCGTCGGTTCTCATTTGTGCACTCGCAGTCGTGGCACCGCCGCCGGTTGCAGCGCCTGCGCGAGCAGGCGCCGCGCGCGCGCGATGCGCGACATGACGGTGCCGATCGGGATGCCGGCGATGCGCGCGATCTCCTTGTAGGGCAGGTCCTCCAGCTCGCGCAGCACCAGCGCCTCGCGAAACGGGAGCGGCAGCGCGGCGATCGCCTCGTTCAGCGCGCGCCGGTCGAATTCGCGCGCCGCCAGCGCCTCGGGACCGGGCGTATCCGACTCCTGCTCATCGTCCGCCGCCGGCAGCTCGGCGGGGCGGTTCGCGCGCAGCCAGCTCCAGCACGCGTTGCGCACGATGGCGAGCAGCCACGGCCGCGCCTCGCCGCGCAGCCCGTCGAAGTGTCGATAGGCGCGCAGCATCGCTTCCTGGAGCACGTCCTGCGCGTCGTGGTCGTTGCGCGTCAGCCAGCGCGCGAGGTTGTAGGCCGCGTCGACGTGCGGCAGGACAAGCGCCTCATAGCGTGCACGGTCGATGCTCACGCGCGCACGATTATCACGCCGCCCATCTCCTCGTGGCCGGAGCCGCAGAAGACGTCGCACGCGAACTCGAAGCTGCCTTCCTTGCCCGGCGTGAAAGGCACGCGCGCCACGCTTCCCGGCAGGATGTCGGCGTGCAGGCCGAGCGCCGGCGCGTCGAAGCCCATGTGCACGTCCTCGGCAGTGAACTCGAGCACCACTGGCTCGCCGAGCTTGAGTGCGAGCTCGGCAGGCACGAACTCGAATTTGCGCGCCGTGATGGGGATGACGCGCGGCGCGGGCTCGTCGGCCCACGCCGCGCTCGCCGCCAGCAGCGCAAGGAATGCGCGGCGCTTCAAGCCTTGGCGACCGGAAATTCGGTCAGCTTGTACTCGTCGCGCTCGGCTTCGATCTGGCGGAAGCCGAGCCCGCGGTAGGGCTGCGCCGGATCCCATGCCACCGGCGCGCGCTTGGGCACCGAGCCAGGCGCGGGCTGCGGGAAGATGAGCGACTTGGCCGCGTGGTGCTCGATGTGCGCCGTCTTGAAGTGGTGCTCCTGGTGGATGTGGCCGTAGAACACCGTGACGTTCTTGTAAGGCATCAGCAGCTCGATCGCCTTGTCGCCGTCCTTGGTCGCCCAGTCCCATTGCGGATAAAGCGGGAAGAGCGGCCGGTGCGTGAGCACCACGATGCGGCCATCTTTCGGCTGCTTGGCGAGATCGGCCGCGAGCCACTGGAGCTGCTCGTCGCCAATGCGCCCCGCGGGATCCGAGACGTTATCGAGCGCGATGAAGTGCACGCCCTTGTGCGCGAAGCTGTAGTGCGTCTGGCCGAAGAACTCCTTGAAGGCTTCGCCATTGTCGAGCGAGGCGTCGTGCTCGCCGGGCATCAGGCGGATCCGCTTGGTCTTGAGCCCGCCGATCAGCTCGCGGAACTGCGCGAGCCGCGCGCGGCGCTCTGCCGGGTCGTCGGTGGTGTGCGTGAGATCGCCGGTGAAGACGATGAAGTCGGGCTGCGGGTCGAGCGCGTTCACCGCCGCGATCGCCTTGGGCAGCGTGCCGGCCGCGTCCGGGTTGGGCGCGCCCTTGAAGCCCCAGTGCGTGTCCGAGAGCTGCACGAAGAAGAATTCGTCCTGCGCTGACGTGTAGCTGTCAGCACCGCGGGCGAGGCCCGATGCGAAAACGAGCCCGCCCAGCCCTGCGACCTTCAGGAATTGCCGCCGATCGATGCCTTGCATGCCGGTCTCCCAGTGGTGGTAGTACCCGAGTGCAAGACCGGCGTGCGCGCCGGTTTATTCCCGGCTAGGCTGTGCCAGATGAGAAAAATAGGGACTGTCCCTATTTTCCTTTTGTACGCAGCTGCGCTGCACGCAGCCCCGCTCGGCCCGAACCTCTACATCGCTGGCGACGGCTTCACGCTCGAGCAGGCCGCGGCGGATGCGCAGCGCGAAGGTGCCACGGCCTACAAGATCCTGGTGACCGGAGCCGAGGCGCGGCGCCTCATCGCCGCGCGCGCGACGCGCGAAACCACCGATCTGCTGCGCCTGGCACGCGCCAGCGGCGCTCGAATCTTCGTCTGCGCGAAGGACGTGAAAGCGCTTGGCGTGACGCCGCGCGACCTCGTCAAAGGCGTGACTACGGTACGTGGGTACGTCGCCGAGACTGCGCACCTGTCGGGCTGGGAGCGGCGCGCGCCGCGCGCGCCCGACCGCAAATCGCTCGCGGTGTGCGCGGAGGAATGAGCTAGGCGGTGAGCTGGCGCGCGATGAAGGCCTTCACCATCTCGTGCGCGCGCGTGGTCTGCGGCCCCGGCTCGGCGACCCACTCGTGCACGCTGTTGGCGAAGAGCTCGTACTGCACATCGCCGCCCGCAGCCTTGTAGGCCTTGGCGAATTTCTCCTGCACGGCGGGCAGCACGTTGTCGTCGAGCGCGCCCTGCATGATGAGAAGCGGCCGCAGCACGACCTTCTCCTTGCGCTCGATGATCTCCAGCGGATTGCCCTCGTGGATGCTCTCCCAGGGCTGGAAGAACGTCTTGCTCGCCTTGACGAGGTTCGGGTTGGGCTTGCGCTCGGCCTGCTGCCAGCGCGCGTACGGATCACTGATCGGCGAGCGCGTCGCGACATAGGCCACTGTCGTGTCGCCCTCCATGGGGATGGCGTTGTAGCGCTTGTCGTTTGGCCGCATGGCGAGCAGCTCGGCGACGTGGCCGCCGCTCGAGCTGCCGTAGACGCCGAGCGTAGACGGGTCGCCCTTCCATTCCCGGGCATGCGCTTTCAGCCAGCGCACGCCATAGCTCGCGTCCTGGATGCACGCGGGGTAGGGCGCCTCGCCCGAGAGGGTCATGTCGATCGCCACCACCAGCACGCCGCTCGCGGCGATCGCGCGGTCCATCGGCTCCTCGGCCTTGCGGTCCTTGCGCTGCCACGCGCCGCCGTGCAGGTCGAGCAGCGTCGGGAACGGTCCCGCGCCTTGCGGCTGGTAGATGCGCGCCATGAGCTGCCGGCCGGCGCTGTTCTTGCGGAACGGCATCTCAGTGACGTTGAGCTCGTACTTCGCCGCCGGGTCATATTTGCCGGTGGCGCGTGCGCTGAGCGGAAGTCCGGCGGCTGCGCCGAGGGCAGTCATGCCTTGAAGGAAGCTGCGACGTTGCATCGGGTTCCTCCTCCGGGAATCACTTGAGCTCGACCTGCTTGCCGTTGTAGCGGCCATGGTACTCCTTGCCGCCGGCGGTGAAGACGATCTCCTCGCCGCGCACCCGGCCTTTGATCGGCACCGTGCGCTCGCCGTTGGTGAGCGTGCCCGAGAGCATCTGGAACGACTGCTTGAGCGTGAGCTCGCCCTGCGGCAGCTTGTACTGGCCCGCGACGCGCGCCGGCACGATCCAGAAGAGCGCCGTGCACCAGGAGCCGTCGCACGAGTCCACCGTCTGCCTCACGTCGGGCTGCCAGTCGCCCATCGTGAACGTGTTCGACGCGATGCGCGTGCCGGGCTTCAGCCCGAGGAGCTTGGGCCGCAGCTTCAGGTTGATGTCCGGCAGCAGGAACATGGTGATGACGGTCGCTCTCGACAGATCCGTCTCGAAGAGATCGGCTTTCACGAACTGGGCGCGCTCCTCCACGCCCGCGTCGTGCGCGTTCTTCTTCGAGAGCTCGACCATGTCCGGGTTGTACTCGACGCCGAGGGCGCGCGCGCCGCGCTTCGCCGCCGTGATCACCGTGCGGCCGTCGCCCGAGCCGAGATCGATCACGTAGTCCTTGGAGGTCACGTGCGCGAGGTCGAGCATCTTGTCGACCACCGCCTGCGGCGTCGGCACCCAGACCACATCCTTGCCGGGCTGCCCGACCTCGGGCTGGAAGGCGGATGGCGCGCGCTGCGCCTGTGCGAGAGCGAGCGTGCTGAAGGCGATGAGCAGCACGCCGGCGGCTTGTCTTGCGAGTAAGTGCATTGCTATCTCCTAAAAATCGGGGTTAGACCCCAACCAAGAAAAAACCAGAATCGGGGTCAGACCCCGATCTTCTCAGCGGCCCTTCCAGGCCGGCTTGCGCTTGTTGAGGAAGGCGTCCATGCCTTCACGGAAGTCCTGGCTCATGTAGCACATGAGGACGACATCGTTGCCTTCGCCGTGCGCGACCTTCGGGCGCAGGCGCAGCAGCGCTTCCTTGGTCGCCTGCAGCGTGAGCGGCGCCATGCCGGCGACGAGGCGCGCGAGCTCCTCGCCGCGTTTCATCAGCGCCGCCTGGTCATCGCAGAGCTCGTTCACCAGGCCTTTGGCGAGCGCTTCATCGGCCTCGATCAGGCGCGCCTGGAACACGATGTCTTTCACCAGCGCCGGGCCGACGAGGTAGACGAGGCGGTTGTAGCTCGCGAGCGAAAGACAGTTGCCGAGCGTCCGGGCGACGGGAAAACCATATTTCATGCCGCGCGAGGCGATGCGCAGGTCGCAGCAGGCGGCGATGCTCGCGCCGCCGCCGGTGCACGCGCCGTGGATCGCGGCGATGGTCGGCACGCGGCAGCGCTCGATCGCGTTCATCACGCGGTCGATGCGCTCTTCATAGGCGAGCGCGTCCTCTTCCTTGTCGAAGGTGCGGAACTGCGAGATGTCGGTGCCGGCGGCGAAGGCCTTATCCCCGGCGCCCGTCATCAGGATGGCGCGGATCGAGCGGTCGTTGTTCGCGTTGTTGCAGATTTCGGCGAGCCGCTCGTACATCGCGAAGGTGAGCGCGTTGCGCGCCTGCGGACGATTGAACGTGACGTAGGCGACGCCGTCGCGCACTTCGTAGAGCAGCTCTTCCATGGTACCGGGGCGCCTTTGCGCTGAACGAAAGGCGAGAGTCTACTGGCTGCGGCGGCCGCGGAGCAGCCGCAACCACAGGCCGATCGCGGCTATGTCGAAAAGCAGCGCAAAAAGGCCGAAGAACGCGCGTCCCGCAGTTTCCCCGACCGGCGAGCTGACCGCGGCGCCGCCGGCGCCGACCGTGCCGGTGAATCGGCGCTCGCCGGGCCCGAAGGC
Source organism: Burkholderiales bacterium (assembly GCA_035689325.1). Classification (GTDB taxonomy): domain Bacteria; phylum Pseudomonadota; class Gammaproteobacteria; order Burkholderiales; family SG8-39; genus SCGC-AG-212-J23. Next base: position 30,084 of record DASSLQ010000165.1, read on the forward strand.
GACCCAGTCGAAAACCAGCGCGAGCGAGGTGACCATCAGCACGCCGAGCGCGAGGCGCGTCGTCGCGAGCCGCTCGGGCAGCAGCACGAAGGCGCCGGCGAAGACGAACGCGAGTCCCGCGGGAAGCGCGACGAGCTGCATGCCGGAGGCTGCACGCAGCGCGCCCGCTGCGCCGAACGTCGCGAGCGCGGCGCCGACCGCCGCGATCACGACGCCGATGGCGATACGCGGGCCAGCAGGAAGAGATGACATGGCGAAAGGCGCAAGTCTATTGGCGCTAGACAGCGAGGCGTCGCGTTTCGGAGAGGTGCTTCTTCCAGTAAGGCGAGTCCAGGCGGTCACTGCGCACGACCTTCCCGGAAGAGGGCGCATGCACGAAGCGCCCGTCGCCGAGGTAGATGCCGACGTGCGAGCTCTTCTTGCCTTCCTGATCGAAGAACAGGAGGTCGCCGCGCCGCAGGCTCGAGAGCCGCACCGGTTGGGATGACTTGCGCTGCGCCTCGGTGTTATGCGGCAGCGCGAGGCCGGCCTGCCGGTAGCTGAATTGCACGAGGCCGCTGCAATCGAACCCGGCGGGACTCGCGCCGCCGAACCGATACGGCTTGCCGACCATCGTCGCCGCCTGAGCCGCAGCCCGGTTGGCGACCTCGGCGCCGACTTCGGGCCCGCGCGAGGCGGGCGCGCTCGCGCAGGCGGCGCAAAGGAGGACGGCAAGGACGAGGGTGGAGCGCACGGCCGCGCATCGTACGCGCCGGCCGAGCGCCGTCAAATGAACTACTACAGGGAACGAGTATTGCTGCTTGCCCTACCGTCCACAAAAGGAGGTTTGGATATGAGCAAGCTGCCTTTGATCCTTTCCCTGTCAGGCATCGCGGCGCTAGCCGGCTGCGCCACCGAGCACAAGGTCGCGCCCGCGCCGGCACCCGTGGTCGTGCAGCCCGCGGCGACCGTTGCCGCGCCGCCCACCGCCGTCGTCGTGCCGCAGGCCGGCACCGGCGCGGTCCTGGTGACCCCGGTAGCGACCGGGCCGCTGCGCGCCGGCTACGGGCGCATCGATTCCGTCATCGATCTCGCGCCGAGCGCCGCGGCCGGCTCGAGCGTGCCCGGCGCCACCAAGCGCGTCGGCGTCCGCATGGACGACGGCGCGCTGCAGTACCTCGATACGGCGGCGAATGACCTCGCGGTCGGCGACCGCGTCTCGATCACGAGCGACGGCTACATGCGCCATCCGGCGCCGTAAGGCAGCAAAATTTCGGGCGCCGTGGACGCGAGCCCGTCGCCCGAGCTACACAAGCGTCACCCGCCGAGCCTCAGCCCGCGGGCGCTTGCGATCGCGGGCTGGAGCGCATTTCTGGTCGCGGGGCTGCTGTTCCTGGGCCTCGCATGGAACATCATCGCGCGCAGCACGCTCGTCGCGCTCGATGGCCGCGTGGCGAACTGGCTGCACGCGCGCGCCGGCGGGGCGACGCTCACCTTCCTCTACGCGTTCACGCAGCTCCATGCGCCGCCGGCGATGATCGCCATGAGCGTGGCGTTCGCCGCGGTGCTCGCGCGGCTGCGCCAGTGGTACTGGATTTTCACGCTCGCCGCGGCCCTGGCGGGCGGCATGCTCGTCAATGTGGTGCTGAAAGCGAGCTACGAGCGCTTGCGGCCGCACTTCGACGATCCGGTGCTCGTCCTGACGAGCTTCAGCTTTCCGAGCGGCCACGCCGCCGGCGCGACGCTCTTCTACGGCGTGCTGGCCGCGTTCCTCGTCTCGCGTACGTACGATTGGCGGCTGCGCGCCGCGGCCGTCGCGGGCGCGATCGTGATGGTCGCCCTGGTGGCGTTTTCGCGGCTGTACCTCGGCGCGCACTATCTGTCCGACGTGCTGGCGGGCATCTGCTCGAGCACCATGTGGCTGGTCCTCTGCCTCTCGGCGGGCCACGCGGTGGTGCGCGGTCGGCTGCGGCTCAAGTGGCTCGCGGGCGCCTTGTTCATCGTGCTCATCATCGCCGGCGCTGCGCTCGCGCTGGACGAATGGTGGAGCTAGCCGCCGAAGCCGTCGGCGACGCGCACGTCCAGGAGGTTTGGTTTTCCGCTGGCGAATGCCTCGCGCAACGCGGGCGCGATGTCCTGCGGCTCGGCGACGCGCCGCGCCGCGAGGCCCATCGAGCGTGCGAGCGCCACGAAATCGAGCTCCGGCTCGCGCAGGTCCATGCCGGTGAACTTGTCGGTCTTGCGAAAGGCGACCAGCCGCTCCTTGATGATGCGGTAGCCGCGGTTGTTGGCGATGACGTAGGTGATCGGCAGGCCGAGGTGCGCGGCGGTCCAGAGCCCCTGGATGCTGTACATCGCCGCGCCGTCGCCGACGATCGCGGCGAGCGGCCGGCCCGGCAGCGCGAGGCTGATGCCGACTGCGCCCGGCACGGCGAAGCCGAGGCCGCCGCTCGCGAGGCCGTAGTAGTCGCGCGGCCCGCGCAGCGCGAGCAGCTTCGGCAGGCTGTAGGTGCTCACCAGGCCTTCGTCCACCACGACGGCGTCGCGCGGCAGCGCCTCCGTGAAGCGCAGCGCCAGGTACTGCGGGTCGATCGGCTTCGTCTCCGCGGCGAGCATCGCGTCCATGCGCGCCTTGTCGCGCTGCGCGCCCCAGTTTTTCGGCCTCAGTGCGGCCAGCCGCTGCGCGGCGGCCTGTCGGTCGATCTTCAGCAACGGCAGCAGGGCGCGCAACGTCTGCTTGACGTCCGCTTGCACCGCGACGTCGGTGCCATAGTTCTTGCCGAGCTCGTGCGCGCGCTCGGAGATGTGGATCACCTTGAGCTCGGGCGGCAGCGGCTCGACTGGGCTGTACACCGACATGCGCAGGAGGTCCGCGCCGAGCACGAGCAGCAGGTCGTGCTGCTCGAGAATCTTCCTTACCTGCGGCTGCTGGCGCGTGAGCGCGCCCATGTATGCGGCGTGCTCCGTCGGGAACGGGGCGCTGTACGGGATCGACGAACCGTAGACCGCGGCGCCGAGCAGCTCCGCGCACTGCACCGCCTCGGCAAAGGCATCGCGCGCGGCGAGCTCCTGCCCGGCGAGGATTGCGGGGCGTTTCGCCGCTGCCAGCATCTCGGCGAGCGCGGCGAGCGCCGCATCGTTGGGCCGCGCGGCGGTGTCGATGCGCACCGGGCGGCCCATGTCGAGCTCGAGCGCTTCGTCGAGCACGTCGCCCGGCAGGCTGAGGAACACGGGGCCGGTCGGCGGCGTGAGCGCGAGCTTCGCCGCGCGGTGGAGGATGCGCGGTAGATCGGCGGCACGCGTGACCTCGATCGCCCACTTCACGAGCGGCTGCGCCACCGGCACCAGCGCCTCGTAGAGCATCGGCTCGAGCAGCCCATGTCCCTGCTCCTGCTGTCCGGCGGTGAGGATCAACGGCGAGCCGGAGAACTTCGCGTTGTAGAGCGCCCCCATCGCATTGCCCAGCCCCGGCATCACGTGGACGTTCGCCGCCGCGAGGCGTCCCGAGGCACGCGCGTAGCCGTCGGCCATCGCCACCACCGCGGCTTCCTGCAGCCCGAGCACGAATTTCAGCTGCGGATACTGCGGCACCGCCTCCATGATGGCGAGCTCGGTAGTGCCGGGGTTGCCGAAGAGATGTGTGACGCCTTCGTCGATGAGGAGCTCGAGAAAGGCGGCGCGGCCCGTGATGGTTTTCATAGTCGGCCGCTAGCGTAGAACATTGATACCATCGCGAAAACTACCGGGGGACCATGGCCCTGCTGCCGTGGTACCGAGAATAACGGCATGAGCGACGCGAAGCCGACCATCCTCGCCATCGACGACGCCGAGGGCGTACGCCGCCTGCTCGAGGTCACGCTGGGGAAATCGCTGGCGCTGAAGACCGCGCCGGATGCGCACTCGGCGCTCGCCTGGGCGCAGCTCGCCCCGCCGCCGGACCTGGTGCTCGTCGATACGGAGCCGGCGGGCATGAGTGGCTACGAGCTCTGCAAAGCGCTGCGGGCGATGCCCGGCTTTACCGAGGTGCCGGTGATCTTCCTCGCCGAGCGCCGCGACCCGCAGGGCGTAATACAGGGCTTCCAGCTCGGCGCGCTCGACTTCCTGGTGAAGCCGCTCGCCGCGCCGCTGCTGCTGCAACGCGTGCGCGGGCATCTGGAGCACCTCGCGCGTGAGCGCAAGGCGGGCGTACAGGGCGCGGAGCTGCGCGTCGGTCGCCTGGTGCGCGCGATGGGACTGTACGAGCGCTCGCTCGGCGGCAACCGCCCGCAGCGGCTGGCGCAGTATGCGCGCGCGCTCGCGCAGGCGGCGGGCGCACGCGGGAGCGCCGCCGATCTGCTCGCCAAAGCGGCGCCGGTGCACGACGTTGGCAAGCTCATCGTGCCGCCGGAGCTGCTGCGCAACGAGCGCGGGCTGGCCGGCGCGCAACGCGAGCAGTTCGAGCGCCATGCCGCGGCCGGCGCGGAGATCATCGGCGAGCACGAGGATGCGCTCCTCAAGCTTGCGCGTACGCTGGCGCTCACGCACCACGAATACTGGGACGGCAGCGGCTACCCGGGACGCCTGCAGGGGAACCAGATCCCGTCGGCCGGGCGCCTGATGGCCGTCGTCGACGCTTTCGAGAGCATGACCGCCGCGCAGTACGGCGGCTCGCGCATGTCCACCGAGGCCGCGGTGGCCGAGATCGCCGCGGGCGCCGGCACGATCTTCGATCCTGCTCTGGTGGAAGCGCTGCGCAAGGCGGCGCCGGAGTTTCGCAAGCTGCACGGCGCATACCCCGAGCAGGCAGCCGATGCCGGCGATGACCTGGTGATTGGCGCGCCGGCGCGTTCGCCCGCTGCGAAACCCGCGCCGCCGGCCGCGCAAGCCGATGATCTCGTGCTCGGCGCGCCGGCGCGCGATCCGAGCGACGATGCGGGACTCACCATGATGGGCCCGCTGCGCCTTGGCGGTGGTGCGTCGTCGGCCGACAAGATCCGCGAGGCGGTCCAGCGCGCCGCCGCCAAGGCACAGCGGCCTGCCGCGCCACCGCCGCAATCGCGCCCGCCCGCTGAAGAAAAGCCGGCCGCAGTGCACTTGGATCTTCAGCTCGAGGCGTCCACGCCGGCAGCGACCGCGAAGCCGGACGTGCCGAAGCGCGCCGCCGAGGCACCAGCGCGTGGCGAGCTCGAAACGCTGCGCGCCCGCGTGAGCGAGCTCGAGCTCGAACGCGCC
>DASSLQ010000166.1:0-4504 GCA_035689325.1 Burkholderiales bacterium
CGGGCCGACGATGCTGCGTGCCGCCGCCAAGAACTACGGGTCGGTGGCGGCGATCGTCGATCCGGCCGACTACCCGCGCGTGCTTGACGAGCTGCGCTCGAAGGGCGCGGTGTCCGCCGAAACGCGCCTTGCGCTCGCGCGCAAAGCCTTTGCGCATACCGCCGCGTACGACGGCGCCGTCGCCAACTACCTCACTGCACCTGACGGCGCCGAATACCCGGCTGTTCTGACGCTGCAGTTCCATAAGCTGCAGGACCTGCGCTACGGTGAGAACCCGCACCAGAGCGCTGCCTTCTACCGCGACGCGCGACCCGTTGCCGGCGCGCTCGCCAATTACAGGCAAGTGCAGGGCAAGGAGCTCTCCTACAACAACATCGCCGACGCGGACGCCGCCTGGGAATGCGTCAAGCAATACGAAGAGCCGGCGTGCGTCATCGTCAAGCACGCGAACCCGTGCGGCGTCGCCGTCGCGGCCACGCTGCAGGCGGCCTATGAGCGGGCGTTCGCCACCGACCCGGTATCGGCATTCGGCGGCATCATCGGCTTCAACCGCGCGCTCGACGCCGGTGCGGCGCAGGCGCTGACGCAGCAGTTCGCGGAAGTGATCATCGCCCCGCGCGCGGAGCCGGATGCGCTCCGTCTCCTCGGCACGAAGGCCAACCTGCGCGTGCTCGAAGTGCCGCTCGCGCGCGAGCATCAAGCGCACGACTACAAGCGCATCGGGGGCGGGCTGCTCGTGCAAAGCGCGGACAGCCGCATGGTCGAGCGCCGGGAGCTGCGCGTGGTAACTCGCAAGCAGCCGAGCGACGCGCAATGGGCCGACCTCGCCTTCGCGTGGCGCGTCGCCAAGTTCGTCAAGTCCAATGCGATCGTCTTCGCCGCCGGCCGCGCCACGCTCGGCATCGGCGCAGGCCAGATGAGCCGGGTCGACAGCGTGCGCATCGCCGCACTCAAAGCGCAGGCAGCGAAGCTCTCGCTCGTGGGCAGCGCCGTCGCGTCGGACGCCTTCTTCCCGTTCCGCGACGGCGTAGACGTGCTCGCGCAGGCGGGCGCGGCAGCGGTGATCCAGCCCGGGGGCAGCGTGCGCGACAACGAAGTGATCGCCGCGGCCAACGAGCACGGCATCGCCATGGTGTTCACTGGCGTGCGTCACTTCCGGCACTAATGAAGCTGCTCGTCGTCGGCAGTGGGGGCCGCGAGCACGCGCTCGCCTGGCGCCTCGCGCAGAGCCCGCGCGTGCAGAAGGTGTTCGTCGCGCCGGGTAACGGCGGCACCGCCGCGGAGACGGGCGTGCAGAACGTCGCGCACATCGAGATCCCGGCGCTCATCGAGTTCTGCCGGCGCGAGCAGATCCAGCTCACCGTCGTGGGTCCCGAGGCGCCGCTCGCCGCGGGCATCGTCGACGCATTCCGTGAAGCCGGGTTACGTATCTTCGGCCCGACGCGCGCGGCGGCGCAGCTCGAGTCCTCCAAGGACTTCGCCAAGAGCTTCATGGTGCGCCACGGCCTGCCGACCGCGCGGCACAAGAGCTTCGACAACGCGCACGACGCCCGCGCCTACGTCGCCGCCGAGCGCACGCCGATCGTTATCAAGGCCGACGGGCTCGCCGCGGGCAAGGGCGTGGTGGTCGCCGCCACGCGCGAGCAAGCGAACGACGCCATCGACGCCATGCTCCTCCACCGCCGCTATGGCGCCGCCGGCGCGCGCGTCGTGGTGGAAGAGTTCCTGGAAGGCGAGGAAGCGAGCTTCATCGTGATGTGCGACGGCACGCATGTGCTGTCGCTCGCCACGAGCCAGGACCACAAGCGCCTGCGCGACGGCGACGAGGGACCGAACACCGGCGGCATGGGCGCCTATTCGCCCGCGCCGATCGTGACGCCGAAGGTGCATGCGCGCGTCATGCGCGAGATCATCCAGCCCGCGGTGCAAGGCATGGCGCAGGAGGGCCATCCGTACGTCGGTTTTCTCTACGCCGGGCTGATGGTCGACAGCGCCGGCAACCCGCGCACGCTGGAGTTCAACTGCCGGCTCGGCGACCCGGAGACGCAGCCAATCCTGATGCGCCTGAAGTCCGACCTGGTAGAGCATATCGAGCACGCGCTCGCCGGCACGCTCGAGCGCGCCGAGGCGGAATGGGACCGGCGCTGCGCGCTCGGCGTGGTGCTCGCCGCCGCCGGCTATCCCGACGAGCCGCGCAAAGGCGACCGCATCCAGGGCATCCCAGCGCCCACCCCCGACGTGCGCGTGTTCCACGCCGGCACCAAGCTGCAGGACGGCCAGCTCATCACCAACGGCGGACGCGTGCTTTGCGTCACCGCGCTCGGCGACTCGCTGCGCATTGCGCGCAGCCGCGCCTACGAGGCGATCGAGCGCATCCGCTACGACGGCATGCAATACCGGCGCGACATTGGCCATCGCGCGCTGAAAAAAACGCGCTAGGCTGCGCGCCATGGAGAGAAACGCCGCGGTCCACGAATTCCTGGCCGCGCAGCAGGCGCGCATCGTAGCCGCGCTCGAGACCGTGGACGGCGGACGCTTCCGCACCGATCGCTGGCAACGCCCCGAGGGCGGCGGGGGCACCACTCGCATACTCGAAGACGGCGCGCTGTTCGAGCGCGCCGGCGTCAACGTCTCGCGCGTGCAAGGCACAACCCTCCCCGCCTCGGCCACCGCGTCGCGTCCACAGCTCGCCGGGCGCCCGTACGAAGCGATGGGCCTCTCGCTCGTGCTGCATCCGCGCAACCCGTACTGCCCCACGGTGCATATGAACACTCGCTTCTTCGCCGCGGGCGACACCTGGTGGTTCGGCGGCGGCATGGATCTCACGCCCTACTACGGCTACGTCGACGACGCGCGCCATTTCCACGCCACGTGCCGCGATGCGCTCGCGCCGTTCGGTGCCGACTACCACGCGCGCTTCAAGCGCTGGTGCGACGAATACTTCAGGCTGCGCCACCGCGGCGAGCCGCGCGGCGTGGGCGGCATCTTCTACGACGACCTCGCCGACCGCGATTTCGATTTCTCCTTCGCGCTGACGCGCTCAGTGGCCGAGCACTTTTTGCCGGCGTACCTGCCGATCCTCGAGCGCCGCCGCAGCGCGCCGTACGGCGAGCGCGAACGCGCCTTCCAGGCGTATCGGCGCGGCCGCTACGTCGAGTTCAACCTGGTCTACGACCGCGGCACGCTCTTCGGCCTGCAGTCAGGCGGCCGCACCGAGTCGATCCTGATGTCGCTCCCGCCGATGGCAGCGTGGCGCTACGACTGGAAGCCAGAGCCGGGATCGCCGGAAGAGTCGTTGTATCGCGAATTCCTCGTACCGCGCGATTGGATATAAGCGCGAGACGATGTGGAGTTGCAGCACAAGTTCCGCACCGCGGGAGTCGAGGCCAAGCAACGACCTAAGCCGCTATATGGCGGACGGGGTCGTGCAGTGAAGCAAACTGGCGCGACCGCCAACTAGTATTGAGCGTCGGTTTGCAGGCCGGGTTTCTAGGTCAGCCGAGCGCGCATCTCGTGGTTCGCGGCACACGGTTCCAATGCTCTTGTATGGGCATTGATCATTCCGCTGTGAGGCACTTCGGGAAAACTACGACCATCTCTTTCTTTATCGCTCCATTACGTAGATCGTATTTCAAAATAACTACATGCTGTTCGTCGTTCTCTGGTTGATCACGCGGATTTCCATATGAGTAATACCGCATGCCCGCTACTACCAAATCGTTATTCTTGACGAAAACGCGTTGGCTTTGATGCGTGAATCGTGGAGGTTGCATTGTCGAGTCCAAAAAACCTTGCCAATGTGTCTCCAAGCATTGCGTCCACCCTTGTCCTTTCAGTAGTTCTGCACGATCGGCATCGATCGCTTGTCTTGGAAACGTCAGCCGAGCCTTGTACAGAAGTTGAACTGCCCCTTCGGTGATAACCCGCTCATGAGTGTCGTACGCGCTCTCGAGGTACAAGGTTCTTGGGATCTCCAAAGGCTGAGCCGCACAAGCTGATGTGAGGAGCACCAACAAGAGTTGCTTCATCTGTAGTCGATCTCGCTGATATGTCATGAACGCTAGGGCTTGCCTGAGCAGGCGAGTTCCTCACTTGGCGGAAAGCACAAACAGCTATTTCCACTTTCGATACTGCCCTTGTTATCGGGAGAGGGGAATGGATTGAAAGTCATGGCCCCGATAGTTGTTGGAAGACCGTTGCCATCTGGCGAAAAGAAGGGCAGCCTTCCTTCGCAATCCTGGCAGAACCAGTAGCAAATGCACGAAAGCGCGGGCATTGTTCTTCCTCTGGGCGCAGGTTGCCCCGGCTGCCCGCTCTGAGGCATTCCGGGTTGCGGACCAAATCGGTCCCACTTAAAGAGGCGCCACGTGCCGCGACAGGTTTCTAGCCCGAATAGATCAGTGGCACCCACTGGTCGCGAATTTACATACGCGTACGTGTTGAAGCCGCCTCGAAGGCCGATCGGGTCACTTTCCATATACCTGCCTATGCTCGGGTCGTAGTC
>DASSLQ010000167.1:0-4332 GCA_035689325.1 Burkholderiales bacterium
CGCTGGGAGAACGACTCGGTGGCCGCTGCGAACACGGCCACTTCCTCGGCACCGGCGGCCCGCGCGCTTTCCAGGCCCTTCATGTTCGGCGTCAGCACCGGGTAGCTCACGCCCGGCTTGCGGCGGATGCGCTCCAGCACCTCGGTGTGATCCGCCATCTGCGGCACCCACTTCGGCGAGACGAAGGCGGTCGCTTCCACCGCGGGCAGGCCGGCGTCGGCCAGCCGCTCGATCAGCTCGACCTTCATTGCGGTCGGCACTTCGCGCGGCTCGTTCTGCAGCCCGTCGCGCGGCCCGACTTCCACGATGCGTACGGCGTCGCTCATTCCAGCCGGATCAATTCTGCGCCTTCGAGAACTTGCTCGCCCGCCGCATAGTGGATTTCCTTCACCAGGCCGTCGGCCGGCGCGGTGATGGTGTGCTCCATCTTCATCGCCTCGAGGATGAGGAGCGGGGCGCCCTTCTTCACCTTGGCGCCGGGCGCGACCAGCAGCTTGATCACCCGCCCGGGCATCGGCGCGGCAAGCGTGCCGGTGCCGGCGTCGAGGTCGAGGCCGGCGAGCTCCTCCTTCAGTGCCAGCGTCCAGCGCAGGCCGTCATGGAATACGTGCCAGTTGCGGCCGTCGCGAACCGTTTTGGACTTGCTGACGTTAGGGCCGTACGGCTTGCCGTCGATCGTGAGCCGCCGGCCCTGCTCGCCGAAGGCGACTCGCACGCAATGCTCGGTGCCGCCGCTGGCGAACACGAAGTCATGGTGCGACTCCTCGTTCAGCCGCCAGCCGTCGACGTCATGCCAGGGCGAATGCGGATCACCCGAGCGCGCCGCGCGCTTACGCGCGGACGACTCTTCATGGGCCAGCTCGGCGAGCGCCGCGGCTGCCAGCGCCTGCGCCGGCACCTCGCCCCGCGGGCGCAAGAGCTCGGTGCGGTGGCGCTCGATCAGCCCGGTGTCGAGCTCGGCGTTGGCGAACGCCGCGCTGTCGCAGACGCGGCGCAGAAATTCGACATTGGTCGTAACGCCGGCAATGTGCGTCTCGCGCAGCGCTGCCGCCAGCGTGGCGAGCGCCGCTGCCCGATCCGGCCCGTGCACGATCAGCTTGGCGATCAGCGGGTCGTACCAGGCGCTGATCTCGTCGCCTGCGCGCACGCCGGTGTCGACGCGCGCTTCCGCGGGAAGGCCAAGGTGCACCAACTTTCCAGTTGCCGGCAAGAAATCGCGCTGCGGATCCTCGGCGTAAATCCGCGCCTCGATCGCGTGCCCGGCGATGCGTACCGCGTCCTGCGTGAGCGGCAGCCGCTCGCCCGCCGCGACGCGCAGCTGCCACTCGACGAGATCGAGCCCCGTGATCATCTCGGTCACCGGGTGTTCGACCTGCAGGCGCGTGTTCATTTCCATGAAGTAGAAGCGTCCGTCCTGCTCGGCAATGAACTCGACCGTGCCGGCCCCGGTGTAGCCGATCGCCTTCGCCGCTGCGACTGCGGCCGCCGCCATTTCGTCGCGCCTGCCGAACCGCGGTGCGGGCGCCTCCTCCAGTACCTTCTGGTGGCGCCTCTGCACCGAGCAGTCGCGCTCGTAGAGATGCAGCACGCTGCCGTGCGTGTCGCCGAACACCTGCATCTCGATGTGCCGCGGCCGCTCGAGATAGCGCTCGATCAGCACACGCTCGTCGCCGAATGCCGCCTTCGCTTCGCGGCGCGCCGCCTCCAGCGCCGTGGCGAAGCTCTCGCGCTCGGTCACGACGCGCATGCCCTTGCCGCCGCCGCCGGCAGAGGGCTTGATGAGCGCGGGATAACCGATGCGCGTCGCCTCCTTTTCGAGAAAAGCGGCATCCTGGTTCTCGCCGTGGTAGCCCGGCACGAGCGGCACGCCGGCCTTCTCCATCAGGCGCTTCGCCGCCGCCTTGTCGCCCATTGCTGCGATCGCTTCGGGCGTCGGCCCGATGAACACGACGCTGGCGCGTTGGCATGCAGCGGCGAAGTCCTCGTTCTCCGCCAGAAAGCCATAGCCCGGATGAATGGCTTGCGCGCCGGTCGCTTTCGCGGCGGCCAGCACCGCGTCGATATTGAGATAGCTCTCGGCCGGCGGTGGCGGCCCGAGGCGCCGCGCTTCGTCGGCAAGCTGCACATGCAGCGCGTTGCGATCGGCGTCCGAGTACACCGCCACCGTGCCGATACCCATGCGCTTCGCCGTGCGCATCACGCGGCACGCGATCTCGCCGCGATTGGCGATCAGGATTTTCCGGAAAACCATTTCGGCTTGCGCTTCTCCAGGAACGACGCAATGCCTTCCTTGCCCTCGGGTGACGCGCGGATCTCGGCGATACGTCGCGCCGTGTCTGCCTTCACGCCATCGTCGACCGGCTTGCCGGCGACGTCGCGCACCAGATCCTTGATGCGCGCATGCGCGGCCGGGCTCCCGGCGAGCAGGTGTTCCAGCAACTGGCCGATGAACGTGTCCAGCTCCGCCGTCGGCACCACGGCGGAAAGCAAGCCGATGCGCAACGCCTCGGCGGCGTCGAACACCTCGGCGGTCAGGAAATAGCGGCTCGCGGCGCGCGGACCGATGGCGCGCAGCACGTACGGACTGATCGTCGCCGGTGAGAGGCCGAGCTTCGCCTCCGAGAAGCAGAACTTCGCCTCCGGCGTGCCCACCGCGATGTCGCAGGCGGCGACGAGCCCCGTGCCGCCGGCGAAGGCCGGCCCGTGCACGCGCGCGATGGTCGGCTTGTCGAGGCGGTCGAGCGTCGCCAGCATGTCGGCGAGCGCACGCGCATCGCGCACGTTTTCCTCATAGCTGTAGCCCGCCATGCGCTTCATCCAGTTCAGGTCCGCGCCCGCGCAGAACGCCGGGCCGTTGCCGGCGAACACCACCACGCGAATGCTCGGATCAGCGTCGAGCTCGGCAAAGGCTTTCGCCAGCGCGGTGATCAGCGCATCGTCGAACGCGTTGCGCACCTCCGGCCGGTTGAGTGTGACCCGGCCGACGCCGTCCTTGCGCTCGACCATGATGTTCACGCGATGCTCGGCTCCACGCGCACCTCGGTCTTGACCGAGTTGGCGATGAAGCACTTCTCGTGCGCCTTCTCGTGCAGCGCGCGATGCTCTTCTTCGCCCGGCGTCTTGCCGGAGAACGTGACCCGCGGCCGCAGCGTTATCTTCGACATCCAGTCCTTGTCGAGCACGCCGACCGCCTCGTCGACATAGCGCTCGATCACGTATTTGCGATTGCAGGCGAGGTGCAGGAACCAGAGCATGTGGCACGAGGAGAGCGAGGCAACGAATGCCTGCTCGGGATCGACGCCGGGCGCGGGCGGCACCGTGCGCGGGATGTTGGCCGGCGCGGCGTTGCCGGGGACGCTGATGCCGGCGTCGAAGCGCCAGGTGTGCTGGCGGCTGTACGTCTCGTACTTGAATTCGCCCTGCCGGGCCCATTCGATGGTGGCGCGGTGCTCGGACATCGTTACATCCTGAAAACGCCAAAACGGGTTTTCTCGATCGGTGCGTTCAGCGCCGCCGAGAGCGCGAGGCCGAGCAGGCGCCGGCTGTCGGCCGGGTCTACCACGCCGTCGTCCCACAGCCGCGCGCTCGAGTAATAGGGATGCCCCTGGCGCTCGTACTGCTCGCGGATCGGCTGCTTGAAGCGCTCTTCCTCTTCGCGCGATTTGAAATCGCCGCGCACGGTGGCAAGCACGCTCGCCGCCTGCTCGCCGCCCATGATCGAGATGCGCGCGTTCGGCCACATCCAGAGAAAGCGCGGCCCGTAGGCGCGGCCGCACATGCCGTAGTTGCCCGCGCCGAACGAGCCGCCGACGATCATCGTGAACTTGGGAACGGCCGCCGTCGCCACGGCGGTGACCATCTTCGCGCCGTCCTTGGCGATGCCGCCCGCCTCGTACTTCTTGCCCACCATGTAGCCGGTGATGTTCTGCAGAAAAAGGAGCGGGATGCCGCGCTGCGCGGCGAGCTCGATGAAGTGCGTCGCCTTGAGCGAGGACTCGGAGAACAGGATGCCGTTGTTCGCGAGGATCGCGACCGGATAACCGTGCACATGGGCGAAGCCGGTGACGAGCGTCGTGCCGTAGTTCTGCTTGAACTCGTCGAGCTCCGAGCCGTCGACGACGCGGGCGATCAGCTCGCGCACCTCGTAGGGCTTGCGCACATCGGCCGGGATCACGCCGTACATCTCGTCGCCAGGGTAGAGCGGCTCGCGCGGAGCCTGGGCCTGGACGCCGATGCTTTTCCGGTAGTTGAGATTCGAGATGATCTTTCTCACCAGGGAAAGGGCGTGAGCATCGTTAAGCGCGTAGTGATCGGCGACTCCCGACACGCGCG
>DASSLQ010000168.1:0-28078 GCA_035689325.1 Burkholderiales bacterium
TGCGTGGACGCAGCACGGCGTCTGGGACGCCGACATCGGCGGGCCGGACGTGGCGTGGAAAAGCGACATCGCAACCGTGCGCGTCGGGCCGCGTCGCTATCTGCAACTTGGCCCCGCGGCCGAGCTGCGCGAGGCGCCGAATGCCGACGAAGTGCAGTGGACGCTGCAGGAAATTCGCGCCGGCCGGCCGTTGATTACGCTCGCGACGCAGGACCAGTTCGTGCCGCAGATGGTGAACTTCGAAACACTGGGTGCCGTCGACTTTCAGAAGGGCTGCTATCCCGGCCAGGAAATCGTCGCGCGCGCCCAGTACCGCGGGCAGGTGAAGCGCCGCATGGTCCACACGCGCGCGCCGGCGGGCGTCGCGCTCGCGCCGGGCCAGGAATTCAACGGCGGCACGGTCGTCGACGCGGCGCCGACCGAGGGCGGCACCGAGCTCCTCGCGGTCTTGCCGATCTGAACTACTACATCTACTACAAGGTCGATCTCGCCCGCCTCGCGGAGCTGCGCGCCGGCGTCGAACGGCTGTTCGCGCTCATCGAGCGCGAATGCGGCGTGCGCGGGCGCTGGCTGCACCGGCGTGACGACCCGACCACTTACATGGAGGTTTACGAAGGCGTGAAGGCCGAGCCCGCCTTCGAGCGTCTGCTCGAGCGCGAGGGTGCCAAGCTCGGCGTGCAGCGGCGCGTAGAGCGCTTCGTATGTGCCTGATCGTCGTCGGCTGGCGCGCGCACCCGCGCTATCCACTGGTCGTAGCAGCGAACCGCGATGAATTCCAGGGCCGCCCGGCCGCACCCGCCGCTTTCTGGCGCGACCGGCCGGAGATCCTCGCCGGCCGCGACCTGCAGGCGATGGGCACGTGGATGGGCGTGAGCCGCAAAGGCCGTTTTGCGGCAGTGACCAACTATCGCGGCGCGCGCGAGCCCTCTGCCGCCGAATCGCGCGGGGCGCTGGTGAGCAGCTTTCTCGCCGGCACGGCGACCGCGGCGGCCTACATGGCGGACGTGGCCGCACGCGCGCCGCGCTACAGCGGCTTCAACCTGCTCGCGTGCGACGGGCAGGAGCTCTGGTGGACTTCGAACCGGGACGGCACGCCACGCCGGCTCGAGCCCCGCTACTACGCGCTCGGCAACCTGCTGCTCGACTCGCCGGACGTGCAGCCGGTAAAGCAGCGCATCGCCGACACGCCGCCGGCCGTGGAGCCCTACTTCACCGTTCTCCTCAGCGCGAAGATCATCAATCCAGAGTACGGCACGCGCTGCTCCACTGTGCTGCTCCATGCCGGCAACGAGCTTCGCTACTCCGAGCGTACCTTCGGCCCGGATGGCGCGGACGGCGAGACCGTGCACTTCGAGTTCTCAATCTAAGAAGGTGCGCCGTCGCCCCCGCGCAGGCGGGGGCCAAGTTTTCCTAAGATCTGGGTTCCGGCTTTCGCGGGAACGACGTCAGATCAAGCGCAGGCGCATCGCCTGGTGCGGGATGCCCGCCTCCTCGTAGACGGCGCCTTCCGGTTCGAAGCCCTCGGCGCGATAGAACTCGAGCGCATGGACCTGCGCGGAGAGGGCGACTTCGCGATGGCCACGTTCGCGCGCCGCGTCGATCAGCTTGCGCAGCATCGCTTTTCCGGCGCCGCGTCCGCGCCATTCCTTCAGCACCGCGATGCGGCCGATGTGGCCATCGGGGAGCAGCCGGCCCGTGCCGATGGCGCGGCCATCCGCGTAGGCGAGCGCGTGGAGCGACGCCGCGTCGTTCTCGTCCATCTCGAGGTCCGCCGGCACGCGCTGCTCTTCGACGAACACGCTGAAGCGAATGCGCTTCGCTTGTTCCTGAGCCGCCGCCCAGTCGAGCAATTGGATTTTCAGCATCGCGCGAAAAGTATAATCGCGGCATGAAAAGCCTCTGGAGCGACGCCGAGGCCGCGCAGTACAGCGGCCCGCTAGGACCGCGCGTCTTTACCTCGCGGCTGCTGGGACGTGACAAGTCGCTCGTGCTCCATGGCGGCG
The DNA here is from genome assembly GCA_035689325.1 of Burkholderiales bacterium. Taxonomy (GTDB): domain Bacteria; phylum Pseudomonadota; class Gammaproteobacteria; order Burkholderiales; family SG8-39; genus SCGC-AG-212-J23. The sequence goes on from DASSLQ010000168.1 coordinate 2,004, forward strand.
GCAACACGTCGGTCAAGCTGCGCGAGAAGAATCTCTTCGGCGAGGAAGAAGACGTCCTCTATGTGAAGGGCAGCGGCTGGGATCTCGAGACAATCGAGGCGCCCGGCTTCACGCCGGTGACGCTCGGCTACGTGCGGCGGCTCGCCGGGCTCGCCAGCCTGAGCGACCCGCAAATGGTGAACGAGCTCAATACGCACACGCTGCGCGCGGGCGCGCCCTCGCCGTCGGTCGAAACCATCCTGCACGCGATACTGCCGCACATCTACGTCGACCATACGCATGCCGATGCCGTGCTTGCGGTGTCCAACTCGCCGGGGGGTGAGAAGCGCGTGCGTGAGATCTACGGCGAGCGCGTCGTCGTCATCCCGTACATCATGGCGGGCTTCGACCTCGCGGCGTACTGTGCGCGTGAGTTCCCGCGCCAGGCGGGCAAGAACACGATCGGCATGGTGCTGCTGTCGCACGGCATCTTTTCGTTCGGCAAGGACGCCCGCGAGTCATACGAGCGCATGATCGAGCTCGTCTCCATGGCCGAGGAATACCTGCAGCGCAAGAAAGCCTGGCACATCACGTCGCCTGCGGCGCGCGCCCCGACAGTGAAGCGCGACGAGATCGCGCAACTGCGCCGCGCGATCTCCGACCAGGCGGGCCTTGCGCTCGTCCTGCGCGTGAACGACAGCCCGAAGCTCCTGGGCTTCGCGCAGCGCGCCGACGTCGAGCGGCTCTCGCAACAGGGCCCGGCGACGCCCGACCACGTGATCCGCACCAAGCCGTTCCCCATGCTCGGGCGCGACGTCTCCGGCTACGCCAAGCGCTACCGCGATTATTTCGAGCGCTTCGCACCCGCGGCGAAGGAGAAGAAGACCATGCTGGACGCCGCGCCACGCATGGCGCTCGATCCGACGCTCGGGTTCGTCGCCGCGGGGCGCACGGCGAAAGACACGGCGATCGTCGAAGAGCTCTACGACCACACGATCGATGTGATCTTGCGTGCCGAGGCGCTCGGCGGCTGGCGCGCGCTCGACCAGCGCCACACGTTCGACATCGAGTACTGGGACCTCGAGCAGGCGAAGCTGCGCAAGGCCGGGGCCCCTCCCCCGTTCGCTGGCGAAGTAGTGCTCGTCACGGGCGCAGCCTCCGGCATCGGCAAAGCCTGCGTCGAGTCATTCCTCAGGCGCGGAGCCGCGGTGGTGGCCCTCGACCGCAATCCGGCGGTCGAGTCGCTGTGGAAGCGCCCCGATGTGCTCGGCGTCACCTGCGATCTCATCGACGCCAGGGCGATCGATGCGGCGCTCGATGCCGTCGCTAAGCGCTATGGCGGCGTCGACATGCTGGTGCTGAACGCCGGCATCTTCCCCTCGTCGCAGCCGATCGCGAACATTGCGGCCGAAAGCTGGCGCAGCGCCATGTCGGTCAACGTCGAGGCCAACCTGCTCGTCATGCAGGCGTGCCACCCGCTGCTCAAGCTCGCGCCGCGCGGCGCACGCATCGTCGTCATCGGCTCCAAGAACGTCCCCGCCCCCGGCCCCGGCGCCGCCGCCTACTCGGCCTCCAAGGCGGCGCTCAACCAGCTCGCGCGCGTCGCCGCGCTCGAGTGGGCGAAGGACGGCATCCGCATCAACACGCTGCATCCGAACCAGGTGTTCGACACCGCGCTGTGGACCGACGAGGTGCTCGCATCGCGGGCAAAGGCGTACAACCTGACGGTCGAGCAGTACAAGAAAAACAATCTGCTGCGCACCGAGGTGTCGTCCAAAGATGTGGCCGAACTTGCAGCAGAGATGTGCGGGCCGCTGTTCGCAAAGACCACGGCCGCGCAGGTGCCGGTAGATGGGGGCAACGAGCGCGTAGTTTGAGAAAACAGAAAAACAAGGCGTCGGCGGTCCAACCGATTCGTTGGCGCCGCGGCCGCCTCGAGCTCCTCGACCAGCGCCTGCTGCCGGACAAGAAGGTCTATGTCGTCTGCCGGACCGCCGAGCAGGTAGCCAAGGCGATCCGCGACATGGTGGTACGCGGCGCGCCGGCGATTGGCGTCGCCGCTGCCTACGGCGTCGTGCTCGGCAAAGGCGCGCCGAAGGCGTACGAGCTGCTGCGCAAGAGCCGACCCACGGCGGTGAATCTCTTCTGGGCGCTCGAGCGCATGAAGAAGGCCACGGAGCTCGAAGCCGAGGCGCGCGCCATCTACGAGGAAGACGTCGCCGCGAACCGGGCTATCGGCGAGCTCGGCGCCCAGCTCATCGCCGAGCGCGCTCGCGTCATGACCCACTGCAATGCCGGCGCGCTCGCGACGGCCGGCTACGGCACCGCGCTCGGCGTGATTCGCTCGGCGAAGGGCAAGAAGATCTCGGTCATCGCCAGCGAGACACGGCCTTATCTCCAAGGCGCACGGCTAACCGCGTGGGAGATGGTGCAGGAAAAGATTCCGTGCACGCTCATCACGGACAACATGGCCGGGCACCTGATGAGCAAGGGCGAAGTCGACGTTGTCGTGGTCGGCGCCGACCGCATCGCTGCGAATGGCGACGTTGCCAACAAGATCGGCACCTACGCGCTCGCCGTAATGGCGAAGCGCCACGGCATCCCGTTCTACGTCGCGGCGCCGCTCTCGACCTTCGATCCGCAGATCCCTGACGGCTCGCACATCCCGATCGAGGAGCGTCCGGCGGCCGAGGTGCTCGGCTACCGCAAGGTGCGCTGGGCGCCGAAAGGCGTGCGGGTCCGCAATCCCGCGTTCGACGTCACACCGGCCGAGCTCATCACCGGCATCATCTGCGAGAAGGGCGTGATCCTGCAGCCAAACCGCGAACGGCTGGCGGCCCTCCTCTAAGGGCGCACCGCGGGCGTCTCGAGCTTCATGCCGCGCGCGCGCCACATGAGGTAGAGCTCGAGCTGCACGTACTCCAACGAGCCGTACGCGTAAGGCTCGGCGCGCACGCCGATCATGCAGTTGCGCACGCGTCGCTCGAGCGAGCCCATGCCCTGCCACTCGAGGCGATAAATCGGATACCCGGTCGCATGGCCCTGCGGTATCGGACTGCCGGCGAGCAGCTTTCCCCAGTTGTCGTCATGGCATTGGGAGCAGGCGAGATTGAGCTGCCCCTCGCGGCGCTCGTAGAGCGCCCGACCTGCCTCGATGTGCGGCCGCGTGGCGTCGTTCGCTTCGATGGCGATCGGCATACCGCGCGACTGGCGCCCGACGTACGCGGTGAGCGCGAGGAGCTCCTTGCTCTCGTACGCAAAGGCCGGCGCGTGCTGGTGTTCCAGGCGGCAGGCGTTGATGCGCTGCTCGAGGTTGATCGGTTTCCCGCCGACGATGGCCGGATACCGCGCGGCGACGCCTTTCATGCTGGCCGTTGCGTCGCCGTGGCAGCTGGCGCACGACTGCTCGCGGTCCCTTCGGTTCCACAACGCCTCGCCGTCCTGGAGCGCGAAGAGCGCGGGGTTGGTCGTATCGTCGTCCTGCATGGCGCGCGTCTCGCGGCCCATGAACTCGTAGCCCGAGCGGCGCTCGGCGAGCGGTATCTCGCCAGCCTGAATGCACGCGCAAAAAGCGGCGACAAGAAACGCCGCGACCCTCAAACGACCTTGATCTCCGCCTTGTAGTTGGCGAGGTAGCCGTTGTCGCCGGACCAGGTGAATTCCAGCGTGCCGCTCTCGGTGGCCAGCGTGGTGAAGGCGATGAGCGGATTGGCCGCCACCGCCTGGTGCAACTCGACGCGGAACACTTCGACGCCGTTATAGCGGCAGACGAACTCGGTGATGATGTCGCGCGGCAGGAGCTCGCCCGTCTGCGTGCGGCGGAAGCCGGTCTCCATCACGTGCTGCGCGAGCGTCTTGATCTCGATGATCTCGCCGCGCTTGGCGCTTGCCGGGACGGTCACCGCGACGCGCGCCATCAGATGAGCCCGTCCTCGAGGCACGCCGAGAGCGTCACCACCACCGACACGGTGTCCGACCAGTAGGTGCCGTCGGAGAGCTCGGCAATGGCGATGACGCGCCCGGTGTCAGCGATGCGTGCGCGCGTCGAGACAGTGGCGCGGCCGGCACGCGGGCCGAGATGCGCGGTAATCACGTACGGCTGCGGGTTCTTCTCGGTGAAGAGGTGGATCGCCTTCACGTGGCTCGCGGCGCTCATCGGGCTGTCTACCGTCACGCTGATCGGCACGGTGTTGCCGTTGTCGATGAGCGGCGGCACGTCGAGCTTCACCTTGCCGGCGCGCACCGGCGCATCGCCGACCACCTTGCTGATCGCCGCTTCGAGCGCCGCCTTGCGCTTGGCCTGGATATTGGGATCGAGTTGCGCGCGCAGCTCGCCGGCGGCGAGCGTGCCGCAGGCGAGCGCGAGAAATCGGCGGCGAGTGGTCATTTCAACGTCACCAGATAGGCAACCACGTCTTCGATCTGCTGGGCGCTGAGCACCGGCTTGCCGCGGTACGAGGGCGCGACGCGCGTGAGCCCATCGGTTTTGTAATACGCGGGCATGATGGTCTGCGGATTGGCGCGCGCCGGATCGACCAGCCGCAGCCTGATCTCGCCCTCGGTGAAGCGCGAGCCGATGCCGCGCAGGTCAGGCGCGAGATTGCCCTGGAAGCGCTCCTCGGGAAAGGGACCGCTGTGGCACAGCAGGCACAGGCCGACCTGCCGATTCGCGACGATCGCCCTGCCCCGCTGCGGGTCGCCTTTGGCGCCCGCGAGCGGGGTAGGCAGTCCATCGGCTCGTGCGCCGGTCACCAGCAACAGCACGAGCGCCCAACCGGTCACACGAGCTCGATCCCGTGGTTCTTCAGCGGCACGGTGCGGATGCGCTTGCCGGTGGCGCGGTAAAACGCGTTCAGCACCGCCGGCGCCGCGACGCAGATGGTCGGCTCGCCGATGCCGCCCCAGACCGTGCCGCCGGTCGGCAGCAGGACCGTCTCGACCTTCGGCATCTGCTTAATCCGCATCGAGTTGTATTCGTGGAAGTTGGTTTGCTCGATGCGGCCGTCCTTCACCGTGCACTCCTGGAAGAAGAGCGCCGAGAGCCCGTACACGAACGAGCCCGCGACCTGCCGCTCGATCTGCGCCGGGTTCACCGCGTAGCCGGGGTCGGTCGCGCCGACGATGCGATGGATCTTCACCTTGTTGCCGTCCGCGACCGAGATCTCGGCCGCGCCGGCCACGTAGCTGTTGAATGCCTTCAGGTGCGCGAGGCCGCGATACACGCCTTGCGGCGCGGGCTTGCCCCAGCCGATCTTCTCGGCCACCGCGTTCAGCACGCCGAGCGAGCGCGGGCTCTTGGCGAGCAGCTTGCGCCGGAACTCCAGCGCATCCTGGCCGGCCGCCTCCGCGAGCTCGTCCATGAAGCATTCAATGAACACCGCGTTCTGGTTGATGTTCACCCCGCGCCAGAAGCCCGGCGGCACGTGCGTGTTGCGCATCGCATGGTCGACCAGCAGGTTCGGGACGTCGTAGGTGAAGGCGTGCTCGCCGCTCTCGAAGACGCCCTGGAATGAGAGCGGATCGCGGCCTTTCTGTGCCTGCACCACCTCCGGACGCACGGCAGCCAGGATCGACTGGCCCGAGAGCCGCATGCGCAGCGCGCTCAGGTTTCCATTCGCATCGAGGCCACCCTCCAGCTTGCATTGCATCACCGGGTGGTAGCGCCCATGCAGCATGTCTTCTTCGCGCGACCAGAGAAGCTTCACCGGTGTGCCTGGCATCTGCTTCGCGATGAGCACGGCTTGCGTGACGTAGTCGTCCGGATACGCGCCGCGCCGGCCGAAGCCGCCGCCAAGCATCGTCTTGTAGACATCGACCTTCTCCGCCGGCAGGCCGGAGGCCGCGAGCACCGCGGCAAAGGCGCCTTCACCGTTCTGCGTCGGTCCCCAGACCTCGCATTTGTCCGGCGTGTAGCGCGCCGTAATGTTCATCGGCTCCATGCAGGCGTGGTTCTGGAACGGGTACGCGTACACCGCCTCCACCCGCTTGGCCGCCCCAGAGAGCGCTTCTTTAACATCGCCACCGTTCTTGTTGCCGACAAACGCCTGGTCGGCGTCGAGGCCGGCCTTGAGCATCTCGGCGATCGTGGCGCTCGAGACCTTGGCGTTCTCGCCTTCGTTCCAGACGATCGGCAGCTTGTCGAGCGCGGTCTTTGCCTGCCACCACTTGTCCGCGACCACGGCGACCGCGTTATCGCCGACCTGCACCACTTTGCGCACGCCCGGCATGCCGGACACTTGCGCGGCTTCATAGCTCTTCACCGTGCCGCCAAAGACCGGGCAGGCCTTGATCGCGGCGTTGAGCATCCCCTTCATCTTCAGGTCGATGCCGTAGACCATCCGGCCGTTCACTTTGTCGTGCGTGTCGAGGCGCTTGATCGGCTTGCCGGCGATCTTCCAGGTTTTCGGGTCCTTGAGCGGCACGTCCTTCGGCACCGGCAGTTTCGCGGCAGCCTCCGCCACCTTGCCGTAGGTCGTGCGCCGCTTGCTGGCCGCGTGCGTGATCACGCTGTTCGAGGCCGTGCATTCAGACGCAGGCACCTTCCACTGGTTCGCCGCGGCCTGCACGAGCATCACGCGCGCAGCGGCACCGCCCTGGCGCACGTACTCGTGCGACTCGCGGATGCCGCGGCTGCCGCCGGTGGAGAAGTCGCCCCACGCGCGCTTGCGCTTCACGCTCTCGCCGGGCGTCGGATACTCGATGCGCACTTTCGACCAGTCGCACTCGAGCTCCTCGGCAACGAGCTGCGCGAGGCCGGTGATCGTGCCCTGCCCCATCTCGGAGCGCACCACGCGGATGTTCACGGTGTCGTCGGGCCCGATCGCGACCCAGACGCCGATCTCGGGCGAGCCGTCCTGCGCGCGCGCGATCTCGGGACCGAACGGCAGACGCAGGCCGAGCGCCAGGCCGCCGCCGACGGCGGCGGAGCCGATGATGAACGTGCGGCGATTCATTTGCATGGCTTCCTCCTAGACCTTGGCGTTCGCGTTGGCCGCAGCGTGGATCGCTTCGCGCACCTGCTGGAACGTGCCGCAGCGGCAGATGTTGGTGATCGCGGCGTCGATGTCCGCGTCCGTGGGCTTGGGCTTCTCCTTCAGCAGCGCCGCCACTGCCATGATCATTCCGGACTGGCAATAGCCGCACTGCGGCACGTCGTGCTCGAGCCAGGCCTGCTGCACCTTGTGCAGCGTCTTTCCTTGGGCGAGGCCTTCGATCGTCGTGATCTTCTTGCCGGCGGCGCCGCTCACGGGGAAGGAGCAGGAACGTACCGCCGCTCCGTCGATGTGCACGGTGCAGGCGCCGCACTGCGCGATGCCGCAGCCATACTTGGTGCCGGTCAGCCCGGCGTACTCGCGGATTACCCAGAGCAGCGGCGTATTGGGGTCGACGTCGACGTTCTGCGTCTTCCCGTTGATGGACAGACGGATCATCTTCTTCTCCTCGGAGGTGGTGGCGCGCGCCTACTCTAGTCCCGCCCGAGCGGCGTGGGCAACCATTTCAAATGCCTGACGCAGTGCGTCAAGACTTGCCTGCGCCGATCTGGACCTCGGTATAAGGCGGAACGAGGTCGAACAGCTCGGCGATGTCTTTATTCCGCATGCGGATGCAGCCGATCGACCCCGGCTTGCCCATCTCCGCCGTGTCCGGGCTGCCGTGGACGTAGATGTAACGGCGCATCGTGTCGACGTCGCCCAGGCGGTTGCGGCCGAGCTCGCATCCCGAGAGCCAGAGGATTCGCGTCAGGATCCAGTCCCGCCCCGGGTACTTGGCGTGCAGCTCCGCCGTCCAGACCTCACCCGTCGGCCGCCGGCGCACGAACACTGCCCCGAGCGGCTGGCCGGCGCCGATCTTGGCGCGCACGATGTGCCGTCCGCGCGGCGTGCACAGGCTGCCGTTTTTCTCGCCCAGGCCGCGCGTCGCCGTCGATACCGAGTAGCGCTTCACGACGCGCTTGCCCTCCAGGAGGCGCAGCTCCTGCTTCGCCGCGTCGATCTCGATTCTCATCGCCGCGCGGCGAAGAAGCGGCTGAGAAGCGCCCCGCACTCCTCCGCGAGCACGCCGCCCTGGATCGCCACCTGGCTCTTCAGCACCAGCTTCTTCGGGTCGGTGGCGCCGTAGACGCAACGTGCAATGCGCGCGTGAAACATGGCGCCGACGCACATGTCGCAGGGCTCGAGCGTCACATAGAGCTCCGCGCCGGTGAGGCGGTAGTTGCCCAGCTTCTTTGCCGCCGCGCGCAGCGCCTGGATCTCGGCGTGCGCGGTTGGATCGACGGCCGCGATCGGCCGGTTCCAGCCTTCGCCGATGACATCGCCACCCAGCGCGACCACCGCGCCGATCGGCACCTCGCCCTCCCGCTCCGCGCGCCGCGCGAGCTCCAATGCTCGCCGCATGAATTGCTCCTCGTTCACTCCTTATTGTTTCACTCCCATTCGATGGTCGCGGGCGGCTTCGAGGAGATGTCGTACGTGACGCGGTTGATGCCACGCACCTCGTTGATGATGCGATTCGAGATCTTCGCGAGCAGCTCGTGCGGCAGCGGCGCCCAGTCGGCGGTCATGAAGTCCGTCGTCTGTACCGCGCGCAGCGCGACGGCGTGCTCATAGGTGCGGCCGTCGCCCATCACGCCGACCGAGCGCACCGGCAGAAAGACGGCAAAAGCCTGCGCGGTCTTGTCGTACCAGCCGGAAGCTCGCAGCTCGTCGATGAAGATAGCATCAGCGCGCTGCAGCAGGTCGACGTAAGGCTTCTCGATCGCCCCCAGGATGCGCACGCCGAGGCCCGGGCCCGGGAACGGATGGCGGAAAACCATCTCGCGCGGCAGCCCGAGCGCGAGGCCGAGCTCGCGCACTTCGTCCTTGAAGAGCTCGCGCAACGGCTCGAGCAGCTTGAGGTGCAGCGTCTCCGGCAGGCCGCCGACGTTGTGGTGCGACTTGATCGTCTGCGCCTTCTTGGTCTTCGCACCCGCGGACTCGATCACGTCCGGATAGATCGTGCCCTGCGCGAGCCACCGGGCGTTGCGGATCTTCGCGGCTTCGCGCTGGAACACCTCGACGAAGTGTCTGCCGATGATCTTGCGCTTCTCTTCGGGATCGGCGACACCGCGCAAGGCGCCAAAGAACTCGGCGGACGCGTCGACGTGCACCACCTTCACGTGCATGTGTCTTGCGAACGTATCCATGACCTGCGCCGCTTCGTTCAGGCGCAGGAGGCCGTGGTCGACGAAGACGCAGGTGAGCTGGGGTCCGATCGCCTTGTGGATGAGCGCGGCGGCGACCGACGAATCGACGCCGCCCGAGAGACCGAGGATGACCTCCTCGGCCCCCACCGTTTTCTTGATTCGCTGGACCGCTTCGCCGACATAGTCCGGCATGTTCCAGTCGCCGCGGCAGCCGCAGATGTCGCGCACGAAACGCTGCAGGATCTTCGCTCCCTGGCGCGTGTGAGTGACTTCCGGGTGGAATTGAACCGCGTAAAAATGGCGCGACTCATCCGCCATGGCCGCAATGGGACAGGCTTCGGTGGAGGCCATCAGCTTGAAACCGGTGGGGAGCTCGACCACCTTGTCGCCGTGGCTCATCCACACCTTGAGCATCCCGAAGCCCTCCGGCGTGCGAAAGTCTTCGATGCCATCGAGCAATCTCGTATGCCCGCGCGCACGCACCTCGGCGTAGCCGAATTCACGCACCTTGCCTGCTTCGACTCGGCCGCCGAGCTGCTGCGCCATGGTCTGCATGCCGTAGCAGATGCCGAGCACCGGCACGCCGAGCTGGAAGACCGCCTGTGGCGCGCGCGCGGTCGACTGCTCGTAGGCGGACAGGTGGCTGCCGGAGAGGATCACGCCGGTGGCGCCGAACTCGCGCACGAAGGCCTCGCTAGCGTCGCAAGGGTGGATCTCGCAGTACACGCTTGCCTCGCGCACGCGGCGTGCGATGAGCTGGGTGTACTGCGCGCCAAAGTCGAGTATGAGTATCTTCTGGTGCTTACTCGACCCGGTAATTGGGAGCCTCCTTCACGATCTGCACGTCGTGCACGTGCGATTCCCGGATGCCGGCGGCGGTGATCTCGACGAACTGGGTGCGGGTGCGCAGGTCATCGATCGTCGCGCAGCCGGTGTAGCCCATGCTCGCGCGCAGTCCGCCGACGAGCTGCTGGATCACCCAGACGGCGCTGCCTTTGTACGGCACGCGGCCCTCGACGCCTTCCGGGACCAGCTTGTCGACGTTCATGTCCGAGTCCTGGAAGTAGCGATCGGCAGCGCCCTTTTGCATCGCGCCGAGCGAGCCCATGCCGCGGTAAGCCTTGTAGGAGCGGCCCTGGTAGAGCTCGATTTCGCCGGGCGATTCGTCGGTGCCCGCGAAGAGCGAACCGAGCATCACGGCGTTCGCGCCGGCGGCGATCGCCTTGGCGACATCGCCCGAGTAGCGCACGCCGCCGTCGGCGATGAGCGGCACGCCGGATTTTTCCAGTGCTTGCGCGACGTTCTGGATCGCCGTGATCTGCGGCACGCCGACGCCGGCGACGATGCGCGTGGTGCAGATCGAGCCCGGCCCGATGCCGACCTTCACAGCGTCGGCGCCATGGTCGACGAGCGCGCGCGCGCCGTCGCCGGTGCCGACGTTGCCGCCCACCACCTGCACGCGCGCATAGCGCTTCTTGATCCACTTGACGCGATCGAGGACGCCCTGCGCATGACCGTGCGCGGTGTCGACCACCAGCACATCCGCACCTGCTTCGACGAGAGCGGCGACGCGCTGGTCGGTGTCATCGCCGACGCCAACCGCGGCGCCGACACGCAACTTGCCGTGCCGGTCCTTGCAGGCGTTCGGGTGTTCCACTTCCTTCAGGATGTCCTTCACTGTGACGAGGCCCTTCAGCGTGTAGTCCTCGTCCACCACCAGCACGCGCTCGAGCCGGTGGCGGTGCATGAGCGCCATCGCGTCCTCGCGGCTCGCGCCTTCGCGCACCGTGATGAGCTTGGCGCGCGGCGTCATGATGTTCTTGACCGGCTGGTCGAGATCGGTCTCGAAGCGCAGGTCGCGGTTCGTGACTATGCCGACGACCTTGCCGCCATTCTTCATCACCGGGAAACCGGAAATCTTGTGCTGCTGCTGCAGCGCCATCACTTCGCGCACCGTCATGTCCGGCGGGATGGTCATCGGGTCGCGCAGCACGCCGGACTCGAAGCGCTTGACCTTGGCGACCTCGGCAGCCTGCGCGGCGGGGCTCAGGTTCTTGTGGATGATGCCGATGCCGCCTTCCTGTGCGATCGCAATTGCGAGCCGCGCCTCGGTGACCGTGTCCATCGCCGCCGAGACGAGCGGGATGTTGAGCTCGAGCTCCCGGCTGAAGCGGCTTTTCAGCGAAGCGTCGCGGGGGAGGATGCGCGAGTGGGCGGGAAGGAGGAGGACATCGTCGAAGGTCAGCGCCTTCTGGAGCACCCGCATGGAATCGCTTTCTCGCAAAGCGGCATTTTACACGAGCGCTCGCGCCTTCCTAAATGCGATACTGTCATCCGTCCTGTGGCTGGAGCGTTGAACGGCATATGACGAGACTACCCGCGATCTTCCTTGCGCTCGCGCTTTCCGGCGCGGCGACGGCGCAGACTTACAAGTGGACCGACCAGAACGGCCGCGTGCAGTACGGTGATGTGCCACCCGGCGACGCGACCAACGTCACCCGCCTCAAAGGCGGCACCGCGGGCTCGCCGCCGGCGGCTGCGCCCGACGCGAAGAAGGATGCGAAGCCGCTTACGCCCGAGCAGGCTTTCCAGAAGCGCCAGCAAGAGCGCGACCAAGCCGACCAAAAGGCGGCGCAGGAGCGCAATCAGGCCGAGCAGAAGCGCGTGAACTGCGAGCAGGCTCGCGCGAGCGTGCGCCAGATGGAGAGCGGCCAGCGGGTCGCCACGGTGAACGCCGCGGGCGAGCGCGTGTTCCTCGAGGACGACCAACGCGCCGCTCAGCTCGCGCGCGCGCAGAAGGCAGTCGCCGATTGGTGCAACTAGTTCTTAGCGTCGTCCTCGCGTAAGCGGGGACCTGGCTTTGCCGGCGCGCTGGCGCCGCCGTTCCTTAGGGTCAAGCAGCAGCGGCCGGTAGATCTCCACGCGATCGCCGTCGGCGAGCGGCGCATCGGCGCGCACGCGCTTGCCGTAGACGCCGACATCCCGGTGCTGCGTGGCGAAGCCCGCCGCCGCGAGCGCATCGCGCACTGTCGCCCCGGCGGGCAGTTGCACCGTCACTGAGTCGGCACCCTCACGGCGCGCGTAAACGACTTCGACGCGGATCACGCGGGAGCCGCTGCCGGCTGCAGCCGGGGTGCGGGGAAAGCGAATGCGATCGCCACCGCGCCGAGGCCGATGACAAACGAGCCGATATAGAGCCAGGCGTAGCCGCCGAACGTGTCGTAAACCCAGCCGCCGACCGAGGGTCCGAGGGCCATGCCGAGACTGGAGACCATCGCTGCGGCGCCGAGCACCGTGCCCATGATCTGCTGCCCGAAGTAGTCGCGCGCGAGCACGGCATAGAGCGGCATTACCCCGCCGTAGGCAAAGCCAAACACCGCCGCGACGGCGTAGAACTCCTGCAGTCGATTGACGAACACGAAGCTGCCCGCGCCGAGCGCCTGCACCATCAGGCCCGCGATCAGGACGCGCTTCGCGCCATAGCGGTCGCCCAGCAGGCCGAGCACGACCCGGCCCCCGAGGCCAGCCAAGCCCTCGAGGCTGTAAATCGACACGGCAGCGAGGGTGGGGATGCCGCAGGCAACGGCGTAGCTGATGGTGTGGAAGATGGGGCCGGCATGCGTGGCGCAGCAGGCAAAAAACGTCAGCGCAAGGACGATGAACGGAGCAGAGATCAGCGCCTCGGAAATCCGCACCGGCTCCGCCGTCGCGTTGGCAAGGCCACCCTGCCCGGCAACGGGCGCTGCGCGGACGAAAAGCGCGGCTGGAATGAGCAGCACCCAAACGAGCAGCCCGATGACGAGCTGCGCGGCGCGCCAGTCGTGCGTCGTCAGGAGCCAGGCGGCGAGCGGCGAGATCGTCATCGGCGCGACACCGATGCCTGCGGAGACGAGTGAGACTGCGATGCTGCGATGACTCGGCAACCACGCCGTGACCGCCGTCATCATCGGCACGACGAAGCTACCCGCCGAGAGGCCGACAATTACGCCATAGGCGAGCAGGAATTGGAGCGGGCTGGTGGCGCGGCTCGCGAGCACGAGACCGAGGCCCAGCAGCACGGCACCCGCCAGCACCACCGGCCGGGTGCCGTAGCGATCGTTCAGCGCGCCCCAGCCGAAGCCGGCCGCCCCCATGATGAGGAAGTTGAGGGTCATGGCGCTCGACACGCCGGTACGCGACCACCCGGTGGCCTGGGTGATCGGCTGCAGGAACACCGCGAGAGACATCATGGCGCCCACCGCCACGCAGCTCATCAGGGCGCCCACCCCCACCACTACCCAGCCGTATTTGAGATTCATACCCATAGTCGTTCGGGGACCGGCCAAATCGACATCAGCCATGCAGCTCGTCCGCTCGGCGGGTGAAGGCGTCAACCATGGTATCGGCGATCTGGTTGAACAGCGGTTCGAGCAGCCGCGCCAGCGCACGGCTTGCAAACTGGTAGCGCATCGAATACTCGATCTGGCAGGCGCGCTCGCCGAGCGCCGTGAAGCGCCAGGTGGCGCTGAACTCGCGGAACGGGCCTTCGACGAGCCGCATGTCGATGGCGCGCCCCGCCTGGTTCTCGTTCTCGGTGGTGAAGGTCTGCCGGATGCCGCGCACCCCCACCGTCATCGTCGCGCGCTTGCGCGCGCCGCTTTGCTGCACGCGGGCGTCCATGCACCACGGCAGGAAGCGCGGATAGGACTCGATGTCGTCGACGAGCGCGTACATTTCTGCGGCCGAGTGCTCGACGATCGCCGACCGGGCAATCGTCTTCATGCACTAAAATTCTTCATGTCCATCGTCGATAACCGCAAGGCGTTCCACGATTATTTCATCGAGGAGCGCTACGAGGCCGGGATCGCGCTTGCAGGCTGGGAAGTCAAAGCCATCCGCGCCGGCCGCGCCCAGATCGGCGATGCCTACGTCATGGTGCGCGGCGCGGAGCTGTACCTGATCGGCGCGCATATCAGTCCACTGCCGACGGTGTCGACGCATTTCGTGCCGGACCCGACGCGGACGCGCAAGCTCCTCATGCATGCTGAGGAAATCCGCCGCCTGATCGGCAAGGTGGAGCAGCGCGGCTACTCGCTCATCCCGCTGAACCTGCACTACGCGAAGGGGCGCATCAAGCTCGAGATTGCGCTCGCGCGCGGCAAGCTGCAGCACGACAAGCGGGCGGACCAGCGCGAGCGGGAGTGGAACCGGGAGAAGCAGCGGCTGCTACGCAGCCGTTAGGGAGACGTTCACGCGGCTGCCGATTTCTTGGTCGCCGGTTGGTCCTCGGCGAGCGACAGCCAGGTCGACACTACCGTGTCGGGATTGAGGGAAAGGCTCTCGATCCCCTGCTCCATCAGCCAACGCGCCAGGTCCGGGTGGTCGGAGGGGCCCTGGCCGCAGATGCCGACGTACTTGCCCTGCTTGCGGCAGGCGCGGATCGCCATGGCGAGCATGCTCTTCACCGCGGCGTCGCGCTCGTCAAAGCCTTCGGCGACGAGGCCTGAATCGCGGTCAAGGCCGAGCGTGAGCTGGGTGAGGTCGTTGGAGCCGATCGAAAAGCCGTCGAACAGCTCGAGGAACTCCTCCGCCAGCACCGCGTTGGAGGGCAGCTCGCACATCATGACGATGCGCAGGCCGTTCGCGCCGCGCTTCAGGCCGTTCGCTTCGAGGAGCGCCATCACCTGCTTCGCCTCGCCGATGGTGCGCACGAACGGCACCATCAGCTCGACATTGGTGAGCCCGAGCGTCTCGCGCACCTTGTGCAGCGCCGCGCACTCGAGCTCGAAGCATTCGCGGAAGGAAGGCGCGATGTAGCGCGAGGCGCCGCGGAAGCCGAGCATCGGGTTCTCCTCCTCGGGCTCGTAGCGCTCGCCGCCCAGGAGCTTCCTGTACTCGTTCGACTTGAAGTCCGACAGCCGAACGATCACCGGCTTCGGCCAGAAGGCGGCCGCGATGGTGGCGATGCCCTCGACCATCTTCTCGATGAAGAACGTGCGGGGATCCGGGTACCCGCGGGCCGCGTCGGCCACTTTGCGCTTGAGCTGCGAGTCGAGCTTCTCGTACTCGAGGCAGGCGCGCGGATGAACGCCGATCTCGTTGTTGATGATGAATTCCAGCCGCGCGAGGCCGACGCCGGCATTGGGCAGCTGCGCGAACTCGAACGCGAGCTGCGGGTTGCCGACGTTCATCGCGATCTTCACCGGGATGCGCGGCAGCTCGCCGCGCTCGCGGCTCGACACCTCGAAGGGCAGCAATCCCTCGAACACGCTGCCGGTATCGCCTTCGGCGCAGGAGACCGTGACCGGCTGGCCATCCTTCAGCCGCTGGGTCGCGTCGCCGGTGCCGACGACGGCGGGGATGCCGAGCTCGCGCGCGATGATCGCCGCGTGGCAGGTGCGCCCGCCGCGATTGGTGACGATCGCCGCCGCGAGCTTCATCACCGGCTCCCAGTTCGGGTCCGTCATGTCGGTGACCAGCACATCGCCCTTCTGCACCCGCGACATCTGCGTGGCGTTCGGTATCACGCGCACGGTGCCGCTGCCGATCTTGTGGCCGATCGCGCGGCCGCTGACCAGCGTGCGCGAGCGGCCTTTCAGGGCATAGCGCTCCTCGACGTCGCGCTTGCGCGACTTGACGGTCTCGGGGCGCGCCTGCAGCACATAGAGCTTGCCGTCCGCGCCGTCCCTAGCCCATTCGATGTCCATCGGCCGGCCGTAATGCCGCTCGATCGCCACGGCGTAGCGCGCGAGCTCCAGCACGTCGCTGTCGCCGAGTGAGAAGCGATGCCGCTCGGCTTCCGGCACCTCTACGGTGCGCGTCGACTTGCCGGCGCTTTGGCCCTTGGCGAAGACCATCTTCTGCAGCTTCGAGCCGAGCGCTCGGCGCACGATCGCGGGTTTGCCGCGCTCGAGCATCGGCTTGTGGACATAGAACTCGTCGGGGTTGACCGCCCCCTGGACTACCAGCTCGCCGAGCCCGTACGAGGAGGTGATGAAGACCACGTCCCGGAAGCCCGATTCGGTGTCGAGCGTGAAGAGCACGCCCGCGGCCCCGAGGTCGCTGCGCACCATCTGCTGCACGGCGGCGGAGAGCGCGACATCCGCGTGCGCGAAGCCCTGGTGGACGCGATAGGAGATCGCGCGGTCGTTATAGAGCGAGGCGTAGACGTGCTTGATCGCCGCCAGCACGTTCTCAGCCCCACGGATGTTGAGAAAGGTCTCTTGCTGGCCGGCGAAGGACGCTTCGGGCAAATCCTCGGCCGTTGCCGAGGAGCGCACCGCGAATGAGGCATCGCTGGAGGTTTGCTCGTCAAGCTGCTGATAAAAAGCCAGAATCTCGCGCTCAAGAGCCTGAGGAAACGGGGCGGCGGCGACCCAGGAGCGGATCTCCTTGCCGCAGGCGGCAAGCGCATTGACGTCGTCGCAGTCGAGGCTCTCGAGCTTCTTTGCGATGCGCCCCCCGAGGCCGTCAGCCGCCAGGAACTCGCGGAAGGCGTCGGCGGTGGTGGCAAAGCCACCGGGGACGCGGATGCCGGCAGCCGCGAGCGCTGCGGTCATCTCGCCAAGCGAAGCGTTCTTGCCGCCGACCTGTGGCAGGTCGGACAGGCGCAGATCCTTGAGCCACGCTAGGCGCATTGGCTTAGTATTTTAGAGACCATGACGCAGCGCCGCACCGTCTTTTTCGTCTCCGACGGCACTGGCATCACGGCGCAGATGCTGGGCCACAGCCTGCTGACGCAGTTCGAAGGCGTCGAGTTCAACCAGGTCACCCTGCCGTTCGTCGACAGTACCGAAAAAGCCGAGGACTGTCTTGCGCGCATCGAGGCCGAAGGTGCGAACGGCAAGACCCAGCCGATCGTGTTCGCCACCCTGGTTAACCAGGACGTGCGCACCGTGCTGCGCAAGGCGAACGCGCTGTTCCTCGATTTCTTCGAGACGTTCATCGACCCGCTGGAAGCCGGGCTGGGGCTGAAATCGAGCCATACGATCGGCCGCTCGCACAGCGCGATGGACAAGAAGGAGTATCACCAGCGCATCGAGGCGATCAATTTCGCCATGGCGCACGACGATGGCGCCTCGCATCGCGAGCTCGGCCAGGCGGACGTGATCCTGATCGGCGTCTCGCGCAGCGGCAAGACGCCGACCAGCCTATACCTCGCGCTGCAATTCGGCGTGAAGGCGGCGAACTACCCGCTGATCCCCGAGGATTTCCAGCGCATGAAGCTGCCCGAGGCGCTGCGGCTGCACAAGCCCAAGCTCTTCGGCCTGACGATTGCCCCGCAGCGCCTGCACGAGATCCGCAAGGAGCGACGCCCCGACAGCCGCTACGCGGCGCTCGACAACTGCCGCTACGAGGTCGAGGAAGCCGAGAGCCTGATGCGGCGCGAGGGCATCCACAGCATCAACTCGACCAGCAAGTCGATCGAGGAGATCGCCACCACGATCCTGCGCGAGCTCAGGATCCACCGCCAGATCTACTAAAGGCCTCGTAGAGGCAGATGGCGGCGGTTGCCGCCACGTTGAGGGATTCGGCGCCCGCAGCCAGCGGGATGGTCACTTTCTCGCTCGCGCCCGCGAGCGTCGCCGAGCTCAGGCCGGCCCCTTCCCCGCCAAAAGCCCAGCCGAGCCGGCCGCCAAGCTCCACGTCGCGCAGCGAACGCCCGCCGCGCGCCACGGTGCAAATCAGCCGTCCGCGGAAGCCGGCAAGCGCGGCGGCGAAATCATCTGTCTGCCGGATGCCGAGCGCGAAATGACCGCCCTGCCCGGCGCGCAGCACCTTGGGCGACCACGGATCGGCGCAATGGCGATCGAGCAAGACCTCGCCCACGCCGAAGGCGGCGGCGCTGCGGATGATCGCGCCGACGTTGCCGGCGTCCTGAACCCCTTCCAGAAACACCGATGGGCCGTCGCGGCGCAGTTCCGGCAGCGCGATCTCCGCGGCGATGCCGGGCGGCGTGCGCGCGTCGGCGATGGCGGCGAATGCGCCCGGCGAAAGCACCACTGGGTGCAGGCGCGAGCGGCGGGCGAGCGCCGCGATCTCGGCGTCCGCGAGCGCGGCCTCGGTAGCCAGCAGCTCCACGGGCGCAAGGCGCGCGTCGAGCGCGGCGGCGAGCAGATGCGGGCCTTCGATGATCGCGCGGCGCTCGGCGCGCCGCAGCCGGGCATCGCGCGCGAGCTTCGCCCAGCGCTTGACGCGGGCGTTGTCGCGCGAGCGGATGATCAAGCCGAGCGCTTGGTGCGCAGCTCGGCGCGCGCCTTGCGCAGCATCTGGTCGACGAGGTCGACGTGCGACGCGGCGTCCGCGGTCGAGCGCACGTCGGCGTAGGCGCGCTGCAGGCGCTTGCGCTCGCGGTCGAACTTGGTGAGCTTGGCGCGCTCGCCGATGAGCGCAGTGCCCATGGCGAGCTTCAAGGCCTCGCAGCACATGCGGTAGCTGCGGATGCGCAGTTCCTCCTGCATCGCGCTCCAGCTCTGCGCGAACAGATCGCCCTGGAAGAAGATGCCCACCGCGTAGAAGCTGCGGCGGTGGATCTCGCAAGGCCCGTGGCGGCCAAGCGCCTCGAGATGCTCGGGCGTGGCGTAGCCTTTGTGCTTGTCGAAGCCGTATTGCGGGTAGCGGTCGTGCAGACCCGTCATCTCGGCGTCGCGCGCGGTCTTGGCGAGGATCGAGGCGGCCGAGATCGGACGCTGGTGCACATCGCCATCGACGAACGCCTTCGCGGCGCAGCCGAGGCCCGGCGGACAGACGTTGCCGTCGACCCAGGCTTCCTCGGGCCGCACCGGCAGCGCCTGCACCGCGCGCCGCATGGCGAGCATCGAGGCATGGAAGATGTTCAGCCGGTCGATTTCTTCCACCGTCGCAAAGGCGACCGCCCAGGCGGTAGCGCGCTCCTTGATGCGCGCGGCCAGCACCTCGCGGCGCTCGGGCGTCAGCATCTTCGAATCGGCGAGGCCGTTGATGCGGCGCGCCGGGTCGAGGATCACGGCGGCGGCGTACACCGGGCCCGCGAGCGGCCCGCGCCCGGCCTCGTCGATGCCGCAAATGAGCGCGCTACTTGACGATGCTGAGGACGGCATCGGCAGCCTTCTGCGCGTTGTTCTGGCGCAGGAGCTCGTGAAATTCGCGGAAGCGCTCGACCTGCCGGCGCTGCGCGGCGCTGTCGCGCAGCAGCGTGAGGAGCGCGCCGGCCAGATTGGCGGGCGACGCCTGGTCCTGCAGGAACTCGGGCACCAGGCGCTCGCCGGCGAGGATGTTCGGCATGCCGACGTAGGGCAGGTACAGCATCTGGCGCATCAGCGCCCATGTTATCGGAGACTGGCGGTAGGCGATGACCATCGGTCGCTTGAAAAGCGCCGTTTCGAGGGTCGCGGTGCCGCTCGCCACCAGCACGAGGTCGGCGGCAGCGAGCGCCTCGTGCGAGTGGCCGAACAGAAGCGTGAGCGGCAAATCGGTCCGCTGATTTTCGTGCACCGCACGCTCGAAGAGCTCGCGCGTCTCGCGCGTCACCATCGGGCAAACGAAGTGCACGTCGTGCACCTCCTGGCGGAAGCGGTGCGCGGCGAGCACGAACGCGCTCGCCATGTATTCGAGCTCCGAGCGGCGGCTGCCGGGAAGGAGCGCGATGATCAGCTTGCCCGCAGGCAGGCGCAGCGCGGCGCGCGCCTCGTGCTTGGGCGGCTCGAGCGGGATCATGTCGGCCAGCGGATGGCCGACGTACGTGACCGGCACGCCGGCCGCGCGGTAGAGCGGCTCCTCGAATGGAAACATGACCAGGATGTGGCTCACCGAGCGGGCGATGCGCCGCACCCGCCAGCGCCGCCACGCCCATACCGCGGGGCTCACGTAGTGGATCGCCGGGATGCCGGCGTCCTTCAACTGGCGCTCGAGGCCGAGGTTGAAGTCGGAGGAGTCGACGCCGATGAAGAGGTCCGGCCGCTCGCGCAGCATCGCCTTGGCGAGGCTGCGCCGGATGCTCATGATCTCGCGATAGTGGCGCAGCGCCTCGGCGTAGCCGCGCACCGAGAGCTTCTCCATCGGGAACTGCGTGTGGAAACCCTCGGCCGTCATGCGCGGACCGCCGATGCCGGCGAACACGGTGGCGGGCGCGCGCGCTTTCAGCGCCGAGATCAGGTGGGCGGCCAGCAGGTCGCCCGAGGCTTCGCCGGCCACCATGCCGACGCGGAGCGCTTTCTGCATCGATGCTAGCGGATGATGCCGCGCTTGCTGCGGTCGAGAAATTCCAGGATGTCGCGCACATGGCTGCATTGCGCGACCTGGGTGGCGAGCTGGGCGCGCGCCTCCTCGAGGCCGAGCCCGCTGCGGTAGAGCGTGCGGTAGGCGCGCTTCAGGCCCGCGATGGCGTCGGGCGAAAAGCCGCGGCGCTTGAGCCCCTCGCTGTTGATGCCGTAGGGACGCGCCATGTTGCCGGCGGCGGTGACGAACGGCGGCAGGTCCTGCGGCAGGTAGGTCCCCATGCCGGTGAAGGCATGCGCGCCGATGTGCACGAACTGGTGAACGAGCGTGGTGGCGCCGAAGATCGCCCAGTCGCCCACGGTGACGTGTCCCGCGAGCTGGCAGGCATTGGCGAAGATGGTGTGGCTGCCGATCTGCACGTCGTGCGCGAAGTGCACGTAGGCCATGACCCAGTTGTCGTTGCCCACGCGCGTGACGCCGACATCCTGCGCGGTGCCGCGGTTGATGGTGACGTACTCGCGGATGGTGTTGTCGTCCCCGATCTCGACGGAGGTCTGTTCGCCGTTGTACTTCTTGTCCTGCGGCGGCGCGCCGAGCGAGGCGAAATGGAAGATGCGGTTGTTCCGTCCGATGCGGATGGCGCCGTCGAGCACGACGTGGGCGCCGATCCAGGTGTCATTGCCGATCTGGGCGTGCGGCCCGATCACGCTGTAAGCGCCGATGGTGACGCCGTCACCGAGTCGCGCTCGGGCGTCGACGATCGCGCTCGGGTGGACCTCCGCGCTCATTTCGCCCCGGTCGACTGCATCGCGCACAGGATCGTGGCCTCGGCCACGACCTCGTCGCCGACGCGCGCCACGCAGTTGAACTTGCTGATGCCGCGCAGCTGGCGCTCGTAATGCACTTCGATCTCGAGCACGTCGCCCGGGATCACCGGCCGCTTGAAACGCGCGTTGTCGATGCCGACGTAGTAATAGACCGACTTGTCGTCGGGCATGATGCCGCGGCTGCGAAACGAAAGCACGCCCGCCGCCTGCGCCATCGCTTCCAGGATAAGCACGCCGGGCATGATCGGCCGGTGCGGGAAGTGCCCGGGGAAGTACGGCTCGTTGGCCGAGACGTTCTTCACGGCGACGATGCGCTTTCCGGGCTCGCACTCCTTCACCCGGTCGACCATGATCATCGGGTAGCGCTGCGGCAGGTGCGCCAGCACCTGGTTGACGTCCATGTCACTCATGTTTTTTTCCCCTTGCGGCGCAGCCACGCGGCGCTGCGCGCCCACGAATCATGCTGGTCCACCGGGTAGATGCCGGTGTACGTGCCAGGCTTGAGGATCGAGCGCGAGATGAAGGTGCCGGCCGAGATGTTGACGTGGTCGACGATCTTCAGGTGGCCGAGGATCATGGCGGCGCCGCCGAAGGTGCAGTGGCGGCCGATGTCGGCGCTGCCGGCGATGCCGACGCACCCGGCGATAGCGGTGTGCGCGCCGATGCGCGTGTTGTGGCCGATCTGGATCTGATTGTCGAGCTTCACGCCTTCCTCGATCAACGTATCGTCGAGCGCGCCGCGGTCGATGGTGGTGTTGGCGCCGATCTCGACATCATCGCCGATCCTGACGCCGCCGATCTGCGGGATCTTCACCCAGCGGCCGTTGTCGTCGGCGATGCCGAAGCCGTCGGCGCCGATCACCGCGCCCGAGTGCACGATGACGCGCTTTCCCAGCGTGCAGTTCGCATAGATCACCACGCGCGGGTAGAGGCAGCTGTCATCGCCGATCTCCACGCCCTCGCCCACCACGCAGCCCGCGCCGATCGAGACGCGCGCGCCGAGCCGCGCGCTCTTCGCCACCACTGCGGCGGCATGCACGCCCGGCGGCTGCGTCACCCGCGGATTGAAAAGCTGCGACACGCGCGCGAAGTAGACATAGGGATTGTCGGCCACGATGCGCGGCCGTGCGGTGTCGGCTTCGGCCTCGGGCCCGACGATCACGGCGCCGGCGCGCGTCGCCTCGAGCTTGTCGCGATGGCGCTTGCCGCTGAAGAAGCTGATGTGCCTCGGCTCGGCGTGCTCGAGCGAGGCGACCTGCTCGACGCGCGTGCCGGGGTTGCCGGCCACCCGGCCGCCGAGGCGCTGCACGATCTCGCCGAGGGTGAGCGGCCCCGCCACGGTCGCTAATGCGCCGTCACTTCGCCGGCGGCTTGTTGCCTTCGAGCGCCTTGATCACCTTGTCGGTGATGTCGATGCGCGGGCTCGCGAACACCGCGTCCTGGAAGATGATGTCGAACTTCTCCTGCTCGGCGATCTGCCGGATGACGCGGTTCGCCTGCTCGACGACCTGCGCGAGCTCCTCGTTGCGGCGCTGGTTGAGATCCTCGCGGAACTCGCGCTGCTTCCTCTGGAATTCGCGGTTCATGTCGCCGAACTCGCGTTCCTTGGCGCGCCGCTGCGTCTCGCTCATGGTGACGGAGTTCTTCTCCATGTCCTCCTGCATGCGCTTGAGCTGGTCGGCGAGTCGCGCGAGCTCCTGGTCGCGCTTCTGGAACTCCGCTTCGATCTTCTTCTGCGCGCGCTGCGCCGGCGCCGCGTCGCGCAGGATGCGCTCGGTGTTGACGAAGCCGAACTTGCCGGTGGTAGTAGATGCGGGCGCCGGGGCGCCGCCCTTGTCCTGCGCGAGCGCTGCGGCGCTCGCGAGTGAAGCCGCGAGCATGAGGAATCTGATGCGGTTCATTGGCTGCTTAGAATCCGGTACCGAAGGTGAATTGTAGCCGCTGGATGTGGTCCGTGCTTTTGGCGTTCAGCGGCTGCGCGAACGAGAGCTTGAGCGGGCCGAAAGGCGACAGCCAGAAGAACGAGAGCCCCGTCGCGTAGCGCAGATCGTTGAAATGGAAACCCTGCAAGAAGACGTTGCCGCCGTCCACGAACCAGGCGAGGCGCAGCGAAGGATCGTTCGCCGCGCCGGGCATCGGGAACAGGAATTCGAGCGAGCCGGTCGCCTTGTGGTTGCCGCCGATCGCGTTGCCGTCGAGGTCCTGCGGCCCGAGCGAGAACGGGCGGTAGCCGCGCACCGAGCCCGGCCCGCCGGCGAAGAAGTTCTTGAAGAAGGGCAAGGGCTTGCCGCCGAGGCCGCCGGCGATGCCGAGCTCGCCGCCCGCAAGCAGCGTGTACGTTCGCGTGAGCGGGTAGTACCACTGGTGCTGGTAGCCAAGCCGCGTGTACTCCAGATCGCCGCCGGCGAACTCGCTGCTCGCGCGCATCAGGGTCCCCGAGCGAGTGGTAATCAGGCTGTCGCGCGTGTCGCGCGACCAGCCGGCGGTGAGTGCGCCATAGCGGTAATTGTTGCCGAACTGCTGCACGAAGAGGAGATAGCTCAGCGGACTGTTGCTGAAGGTCGTGAGCTCGGTGTTTTCGAAGTTGACGCCCAGATCGATGCGGCTCACTTCCGAGACCGGATAGCCGAACTTGATGCCGCCGCCGAGCGCATTGGTCGCGTACGGGCCGACGGCCAGGCTCGTGGCATCGGTCTTGCGCTTGTAGATGTCGAAGCCCTGGCTCACGCCGTCGACCGTGTAGTACGGGTCGACGTAAGAGAGCGAATACACCTTGTTCACCGTGCCGCTGTTGACGTTGAACGACAGGAACTTGCCGGTGCCGAAGATGTTGGACTGCGTGAGCGAGGCCGAGAGCGCGAGCTTCTCGACGCTGGAGAAGCCGATGCCGAAAAGCAGCGCGCCGGTCGGCCGCTCCTTGACGGTGTAGACGACGTCCACCTGGTCGGGGTTGCCTTCCACCGGCACCGTCTCGACGTTCACTTCGCTGAAGTACTGCGTGCGGTCGATGCGCCGGCGCGAGAGCTGGATCTTCGAGGCGTCGTAGTACGCGCCCTCGAGCTGGCGCATCTCGCGCCGCACCACCTCGTCGCGCGTCTTGGAATTGCCGGAGACGTCGATGCGGCGCACGTACACGCGGCGGCCGGGATCGACCACGATGTTGAACGACACCGTGCGTTTTTCCTTGTCGACGTCGGGAATGGCGTTGGCGTTGGCGAAGGCGTAGCCCTCGTTGCCCAGCCGATCCGCAATCGCCTTGGTGCTCGCGGTGAGCTTCTCGCGCGAGAAGATGTCGCCGGGCTTGAGCTGCACCAGCTTCTCGATCTCCGGCCGCGGCACGATCAGGTTGCCCGAGACCTCCACCTTCGACACCGTGTACTTCTCGCCCTCGACCATGTTGACCGTGATGTAGATGTCGCGCCGGTCGGGCGTGATCGACACCTGTGTCGACTCGATCGAGAAGTCGAGGTAGCCGCGGTTCTGATAGAAGGCGCGCAGGTTCTCGAGGTCGCCGGAGAGCTTCTCGCGCGAATAGCGGTCGGCCTTGGTGTACCAGGTCAGCCAGCCGGGCGTGCGCAGCACGAACTCGTTAAGCAGCTCCTTCTCGGAGAACGCCTTCGCGCCCACCAGATTGATGCCGCGGATCTTGGCGATGTCGCCTTCGGTCACCGCGATGTTGATGCCGACGCGGTTGCGCTCGAGCGGCGTGACGGTGGTCTGGATCTGCACCGCGTAGAGGCCGCGCGAGAGGTACTGGCGCTTCATCTCGAGCTCGGTCTGCTCCAGCATCGCGCGGTCGAAGATGCGGCCTTCGGCCATGCCGACCTCGCGCAGCACCTTGCGCACGGTATCGGGCTCGAACTCCTTCATGCCGGAGAAATCGATCGAGGCGATCGCCGGACGCTCCTCGACGTAGATGACGAGGACGTCGTTCTCCGTCTCAAGGCGCACGTCCTTGAAAAAGCCCGTGGTGTAGAGCGCGCGCAGCGCCGCCTGCGCCTTCTCCTCCGTCATGGTCTCGCCGACCTTCACCGGCAGGTAGCTGAACACCGTGCCGGGCTCGGTGCGCTGCAGCCCCTCGACGCGGATGTCCTTGACGGTGAACGGGGTGAACGACTGCGCCTGCACCGCGCCGGCTGCCGCAACCACAAGCGCGGCGAGCACCGCGGCCACTGCTCTGCGATTCATCAACCGGTCAGCAGGCGATTCAGGTCGTTATAAAAAGCGAAGGCCATCATCACCAGGAGCAACGCCAGACCGACGCGCTGCCCGAGCTCCATGAAGCGCTCGGAGACCGGCCTGCCTTTGATTATTTCGATTCCATAGTACATCAGGTGTCCGCCGTCGAGCAGCGGGATGGGCAGCAGGTTCAGCACGCCCAGGCTGATGCTGATCAGTGCAAGGAACGTCAAGTACGAAACCCAGCCGAGGCTCGCCGACTGGCCGGCGAAATCGGCGATCGTCACCGGCCCCGAGAGGTGGCGCCATGACACTTCGCCGATCAGCATCTTGCCGAGCATCTTCAGGCTGAAGACGGCGATGTCCGTGGTCTTCGCCACGGCGCGGCCGAGGCTTGTCAGCGGGCCATGCTGCACGCGGATCAGGAGCTTCTCGGCATAACCCTCCGGCTGCCTGGGCCCGGCGCCGATGCGCCCGATGCGCGCGCTGCCCGCGCTCACGGCCTCGGGCACCACCTGCACCGTCTGCTCGGCGCCCGCGCGCTCGAACGTGATGCTGAGCGCGGTGCCGGGATGCGAGCGCACGGCGTTGACGAACGCGTCCCAGTTCTCGATCGCCTTTGCGTCGACGCGCCGGATGCGATCGCCGCTTTGCAATCCGGCGCGCTCCGCCGCCCCGCCCGCGAGCACCTGGCCGAGCACCGGCTCGAGCGGCGGCCGGTAGAGCCGCAGGCC
>DASSLQ010000169.1:0-6991 GCA_035689325.1 Burkholderiales bacterium
ATCGCTGCGGTAATGCGCTGGCGGGTGGACCCATAGTCGGCCCAAGGGTCTGCCTTGAGCGTGGCGAGGCGCTGCGGCACCGTCTGCACCGTATAGCGCCCGCGCACATCGTCCTCGTCGATGAGCTCATCCCAGGCGAGCGGCGTGGACACGCCCGCATTAGGTCTGGCACGCGCGGAGAAAGCCGAGACGGCGCTGGCAGTCTCGGAGTTGCGCAGATAGTCGACGAAAACCTTGTTCTCGCGGCGCTCCTTCGCCACCTTCGCAGTGAAAAGGCCGGGCTCCGCGTGCACCAGGAACTGCGCGATGAGGCCGGAGAACTCCTTCACCTCGGCCCATTCCAGCTTCGGCGTGACGGGGAGCACCACGTGCAGGCCTTTGCCGCCGGTCGTCTTCAGGAAGCAGCGCAGCTTCAACGCCTCCACGATCGTGCGCGTCATCCGCGTTGCCTGCACCAGCTTCGCCCACGGCAGATCTTCATCCGGGTCGAGATCGAGCGTGATGCGATCAGGATGTTGCACATCCGGCACGCGCGCGCCCCACGTGTGCAGCTCCACCACGCCGTTCTGGACGAGCGTGATCAGCGCGCTGTGCGAGTCGATGTAGATGTAATAGCCCTTGCTCGAGCGCTCGCGCTTCACGGTCTTCACCTCGCCCGGGCTCGCGCCCATCGCGAGATGGCGCTGGTAAAAGCATTCCTTGCCGACGCCGTCGGGGCAGCGCACGAGGGTGAGCGGCCGGCCCGCGAGATGCGGCACGATCAGCTCTCCCACGCCGTCGTAATAGCGGGCGAGATCGAGCTTCGTGTAGTTGAGCGCCGGATAAATGATGCGCGTCGGATGCGTAACCTTGATCCCATGCACCACGCTCGCGCCCGTGGCACGCGCAAGAGTGGATTGCTCCGGGGGTTTCTGCGCCCGCTCGTCGCTTACTGACTTCGCGGAAATGTCCTCACGCAGTCCCATGAACGACGCCTGCCGCAGGATGCCGTCGTCGGTGCGCTCGGCGTACGCCACCTCGCACACGAGCACCGGACGCGCCCACTGGATGCCTTTCTCGCGCGGCGGATTGGCAAGCGGCGAGTCCGGGCGCTCGAGCTTCGCGAGCTTGCGCGCGATCGTCTCCAGCAGGTGCTCGTCGAAGCCCGTGCCGACCTTGCCGGCGTATTTCAGCTTGCCGCCCGGGACCTCGTGCACGCCGAGGATGAGCGCGCCGAAGCCGGTGCGCGAGCCGGCGGGCGCGGTATAGCCGGCGATGACGAAGTCCTGGCGCTGGCGGCATTTCAGCTTGACCCACGCTTTGGTGCGCCCGGAGACGTAGGGTGCATCGGCGAGCTTGCCGATGAGTCCCTCGAGGCCGAGCTTGCACGCCTTGTCGAGCACTTCGTGCGCCTCGCCTTCCAGGTGCTCGCTCAGGCGAACTGCCGGGCTTTTTTTCAGCGCCCGCGCAAGGCGCGCCTTGCGCTCTTCGAGCGGCAGCGGCCGCAGGTCCTCGCCCTCGAGGAACGGCGCGTCGAACACGAAGAACACGATCTCGGCGTCGCGTCCGGCCTCGAATGCATTCTGCAGCGCCTGGAAGCTCGAACGGCCGTTTTCGCGCAGCACCACGATCTCGCCATCGAGCCAGGTTTGCTCGAGCTTGAGCGCCTTCAGGCTGCGTGCGAGATGCGGCAGGCGCTCGGTCCAGTCCTTGCCGCTGCGGGTGAAGATGCGCGCATCGCGCTTGATGAGCCGCGCGAGCATGCGGTAGCCGTCGTACTTCACCTCGTAGAGCCAGTGGCCGGCCTTCGGCGGCTCGGTGACGAGCGTCGCGAGCTGCGGCGTGATGAAAGCCGGCAGCTCGATCTTCTGGCGCCCGTACTTGGCGAGCGCGCGTGTGGGCTTCGTTTCGCCCTTCACACTCCCGGGGCGCTCGGCGGTGATGTCGTAATCGCGCCGCGCTTCCTCGTCATTGCGCTTGATGAGCAGCCACGCCGGCCGGTCCTCGTTGCCGCGCGTGCGCGTCAGGATCCACGAGCCGTGCAGCTTCTCACCGTCGAGGCGAAAATGCAGCCGCCCCTTGCGTAACGCCGCGAGCGCGTCCGGATCCTCCGGCGTCCACACGCCCCTGTCCCAAAGCAGCACCTCGCCCGCACCGTACTGCCTCTCCGGGATCACGCCTTCGAACTCACCGTACTCGAGCGGATGGTCTTCCGTCTGCATCGCCAGTCGCTTGTCGGCGGGATCGAGGCTCGGGCCCTTCGGCACCGCCCAGCTCTTCAGCACGCCTTCGAGCTCGAGCCGGAAGTCGTAATGCAGCCGCGTCGCGGCATGACGCTGGATGTAATAGCGCAGCGCCTTTGCTTTTTTCGGCGCAGCCCGACGACCACGCGGCTCCGGCGTGATCGTGAAATCGCGCATCTCGCGGTAGCGCTCCAGCCTGTCGGCCATTTCGCGTGGACAGCAAATCGCGCGCCCGTCCGGTAATTGCTACAGGCGGCACGCAAGTCTTACAGCGGATTTGGTTTTTCGCTACTGCAACGCACCCTTGGCATGGTCCGTGCAGTGTTTTGCCGGAACGAAAGGACACACATGGGTCCGGCAATCGCACTACGCCTGCGCCAGCATCTCACGCTCACGCCGCAGGTCCAGCAGGCGCTGAAGCTCCTGCAGATGTCGGCGATGGAATTCGCCCAGGAGATGGAGCAGGCGCTCGCCGCCAATCCGTTCCTCGAGGAGAACCCCGATGCGCGGACGCCGCGCGACGGCGCGACGGTAGACGATGTCATCGTGCCGCAGGAGCCGGCGCCCGGCGGCGCGCCGGAGCGCGACCAGGAGGAATGGGGCGGGCTCGGCGAGAGCTCGCCCACGCTCCAGCAGCACCTGCGCGAGCAGCTCATGATCTCGCCGATGGGCAGCCGCGATCGCGCGCTCGCGCAGATGATCATCGACAGCCTGGACGACGACGGCTACTTCAAGCTCGCGTTCGACGAGCTGGCGGCGCTCATCCCGCCCGAAGACGATGTGCGCGCGGAAGACTTCGCGCCGGCGCTCAGGCTCGTGCAGAGCCTCGACCCGGTCGGCGTCGGTGCGCGTACGCTCGATGAGTGCCTGCTGCTCCAGCTCCAGGCGCTGCCTGCGGAGACCCCCGCGCGCGAAGCCGCGATCAAGATCGTGCGCGGCAATCTGCAGCTCCTCGCCAACCGGGAATGGGCACGCCTGCAGCACGCGGTCGGCTGCGACGAGGCGCTGCTGCACCGTGCGCGTGCCCTCATTCGCTCGCTCGATCCGCGTCCGGGACACCGCTTCGGCGCGCAGGAAGCGCGTTATGTCGTCCCCGATGTCATCGTCAAGAAGGTGCGCGACCGCTGGGTGGCGGTGATCAACCCGGCGTCGCTGCCGCGGGTGCGCCTGAACCGCGCCTATGCGGAAGCGATCCAGAGCAAGGGTGGCTCCAACCAGTCGCTTGCACGTCACCTGCAAGAGGCACGTTGGCTTCTGCGCTCGATCGAGCAGCGCTTCGCCACCATCCAGCGCGTGGCCGATGCGATCGTCGCGCGCCAGCGGGGATTCTTTGAATATGGTGAAGTGGCGATGAAGCCGCTCACGCTGAAGCTCATCGCCGGAGAGCTCGGTTTGCACGAGTCGACGGTGTGCCGGGTCACCAACAACAAGTACATGGCGACGCCGCGTGGCCTGTTCGAATTCAAGCATTTCTTCTCCCGCCGTCTCGCCACCGAGAACGGCGGCGCCGCCTCCGCCACCGCGGTGCGCGCGGTGATGAAGGAGCTCATCGCAGCCGAGGATCCGCGCGCGCCGCTTTCCGATGCCGAGCTCGCGCGGCTGCTCGCGCAGCAAGGGCTGCGCGTGGCGCGGAGGACCATTACCAAGTACCGCGCTCTGATGCGTCTGCCGAGCGTGGACGTGCGCCGTGCTGATCTGCGGAGGACCGCCTGATGTCTCGCATCGTCGCCGGCCGCTTCGATCGCAGCCTCGATGCCGACGCCGCGCTGGAGCAGCTCAAGCGCGACGGTTTCGCGCGCAGCGAGGTGGACGCCTTCTACGTCGGCCCGCCGGGACAGCATGCGCGCACGCCGATCGGCGGCGACGCGCACAGCGACGCCGGCTCGCGCGGCGCCGGCCGCTCCGGCGTCGTCGGTGCGGTGGCGGGCCTCGTGGCCGGACTTATCATCGGTTCGCTCATCGGCGCGCACGCCGTGCTGCTCGCGTGCGGTCTGGGCGCCCTCGCGGGAGCCTTTGCCGGCGTGATGGTCAGCCTGCATGGCGGCCGACGCGACGAAGCGACGACCGAGCATCCGGTCGAGCCGCGCGGCGGGCGCATGATCGCGGTGTGCGTCGATCGGCTGGGCAGCGAGCGGACGGCCATCGAGGCGCTGCGCGCCAACAACGCCCGCGACGTCGGTGCTACCCACGGTGAGTGGCGCGACGGCGGCTGGCGGGACTTCGACCCGCGCACGCCGCTCGCCACGGTCTAGCCGAGGTTTTTCTCGGCGAATTCCCAGTTGAGGCGCTTCTCGATCACTGCCTGCACGTAGCGCTCGCGCTGGTTGCGGTAGTCGACGTAGTAGGCGTGCTCCCAGACGTCGAGGGTCAGCAGGCAGCGCACGCCATGCGCCATTGGCGTGTCCGCGTTGGCGGTGGCGACGACCTGCAGCTTGCCATCCTTGTCGACGAGCCAGGCCCAGCCGCTGCCGAACTGGCCGTTCGCGGCGGCCGCGAACTTGTCGAGGAAGCCCTCGAAGGAGCCGAAATCGCGCTCGAGGCGCTGGCGCAACGCGGCGGAAGGCGCGCGCGCATCGGGCGTGAGCGAGTGCCAGTAGAAATCGTGGTTCCAGGCCTGCGCCGCGTTGTTGAAGAGCTTGCCCTGGCTCGAGCGCACGACGTCCTCGAGCGACGAGCCGCGTACCTCGCTCTTGGCGAGCAGCTCGTTCATCGTGTCGACGTACTTCTTGTGATGCTTGCCGTGGTGGAGCGCGAGCGTCTCGGCCGAGATCACCGGCTCGAGCGCGTCCTCGGGATAAGGCAGCGGCGGAAGATTGAAATGCAGCCGCTGCACGGCTTTGGCAGTTGCGGTGGCCATGCGGAAACCTCCTTACGTTGGTAAGGAAGGCTCACGCAACTTTCGGTCCTACGAAGCCTTGACGCGCAGGTCGTTCTTAAGCGTCTTGATGCCGCCCACCTTCTTCGCTGCGGCGAGCGCGCGGCTTGCCATTTCCCGGCTGTCGACGAAGCCCGAGAGCTCTACGACGCCGCGGTAGGTCTCCACGTTGATCGAGGAGGCGGCACGCGCGCCGACGTCGGTCGCGATGGCGGTCTTTACTTTCGCCGTCAGCGCGGCGTCATCACTCACCTCGGGGGTGCCGCGCTGCTGCTGGCCGGGCGAGGTGCAGCCGGCGGCGCCGAGCGCGGCCGCCGTGGCGACGACGAGCGCCGCAAGGATCGGTTTCATCGCTTGCTCCTCTTGTCGGTGGGTTGCTCGCCGCCGGCCCCGCTCTGCTTCTGCGCATGCTCGAGCTCGTCGGCCAGGCGCGCCGGCTGATGGTCGCCGGGCTGCAGCGGGTCGAACGGCCAGCGGGCGGGCGCCGGTTTGCCCGGCTCTCTTACTGCTGGCGGTTTTCCCATTCCCGGACCTGCTTTTCCGCCTCGTCGCGTGCGCAGCCGTAGCGCTCCTGGATCTTGCCGACGAGCTGGTCGCGCTGGCCGGCCATACGGTCGAGCTCGTCGTCGGTAAGCTTGCCCCAGCGCTCCCTCAGCGCGCCCTTCATCTGCTTCCAGTTGCCTGCAATGCGGTCCCAATTCATCTCGTCCTCACGTGGTGGAAATTCGGCGTAGCAGGCTCTTGCAAAACCTATGCCTTGCGCTGCCGCCCACACTACGCGGTTGCGGGCCGCACCAGGCGCGCCACCGTGGCGAGCAGCGCGACGGGTTCCACCGGCTTTGCGAGCTGCGCGTCGTAGCCAAACGCGATGCCGCGCTGCGGCGCCGGACGCGCACGCAGGAGCAGGTAACCGTCGTCGCCGACGCCAGGGTCCGAAAGCAGCACGTCCGGACGCCAGTCTTCGAGCGCCGGCAGCGCATGCGCCGAGTCCGGCACGGCGCACGCTTCTGCTCCGGCCATGCGCAGCACCTTGAGAAGCACCTCGCGCGCTTGTGCATCCTCCTCTACGACCAGCACGCGCACGCCTGTCAGGAGCGACACATCGAGCGGCCGCCCGAGCGGTGCGCCGCGGGCTCCGGCGAACTCCTGCAGGTTCGAAATGACCCGCGCCTGGGCACGCGTCGCGGATTCGATCGCTTCGAGCGCATCACCGGCACGGGCCTCGGGCGGCAGCTCCTCGCGCAGGCAAGCCGACCAGGCGGCGATCGCCTCCGTCGGCGCGTGGAGCTCGGCGAGCAAGTTGGCAAAGAGCCGATCCTTGGCGTGGCTCGCCTCATCAGTCACGGCGCGCAGCCGCCGCTCGCGCTCGAGCGCGCCCGCGGTCGCCGCCGCGCTGCGTTTGCGCTCCTCGATATCGATGCACAGCCCGAGGTAGCCGGCAAAGGCGCCATCCGCCTCGCGCGGCGCGCCGCGCTCGAGCACCCAGCGATAGGCCCCGTCGTGGCGCCGCATGCGATATTCGATCTCGTAGGGGGCGCGCGCATCGAAGGCGCGCACGCACGTGTCGAGCCAGCGCGCAAGATCCTCGGGGTGTACCACGCGCGACCAGCCGTGGCCCTGCGCGTCCTCCCCGCGATAGCCCGTGAACGCGAGCCAGGCACGGTTCGCGAATTCGCACGCCATGTCGGGCCGTGCGCGCCACAGCATCACGGGTAGGTCGTCTTCCCAGCTCACGTCCCAAGGTGTTGCAGGAGCCATGCCGGGAAGTTCCTGTAGCAGAAGCTTTACGGCCATGCGCTGCGGCTCTACAGCGCTTTTACAACCGCACGCAACGCTTACACGGGTCCGTCCGGCGCTGCACGCCCGGCACGGGCTTTGCTCCCTCATCACCAGC
>DASSLQ010000170.1:0-23224 GCA_035689325.1 Burkholderiales bacterium
GCGCGAGATCCGCTCGATCTGCAACTTCGCCGCGGGCTCGGGCGCGGACATCGTGGTGCGCTACTACAGCGAGCGGCTCCAGCGCGTGGCGGGCAAGCCGGTGGTGGTGGAAAACAAGCCGGGCGCGCAGGGCGCGGTGGCGAACGACTATGTCGCCAAATCGCGGCCCGACGGTTACACCATTCTGATTACGCCCGCGTCATCGACGATCGCCGCGGCGCCGTACATCTTCAAGCACCTCGGCTTCGATCCGCTGAAGGACTTCGCGCCCGTGACGACGCTGCTCACGCTGTCCTTCACCATCGCGGTGGCGCCGGCGAGCCCGGTGCACACGATCCCGGAGCTGGTGGCGCGCCTGAAGGCGAAGCCCGGCAACGGCTTTTACGCGACGCAGTCGAACACCGGCCAGATCGCGGCCGAGCTCTTCAAGCAGCACTTCGGCCTGACGAGCGCCTATGTGCCGTTCAAGATCACGGGCGACGCGTACGCCAACCTGCTCTCCGGGGAGATCGACTTCTGGTCGGTCGATTCGACCTTCGCCGCGGCGATGCATCCGAGCCGCGTGCGCATCCTGGCGGTGACCTCGGCGAAGAGAAATCCGAGCCTGCCCGAGGTGCCGACGCTGGCGGAACTCGGGCTGAAGGACGTCGATATCTCGCCGTGGTTCGGCGTGCTCGTGCCCGCCGGCACGCCGCGAGCGGTGATCGACCGGCTCGCCGGCTGGTTCAACGAGATCAACGCGGATGCGGAGACGCAGCAGTTCCTCGCGCGCCAGGCCGCGGTCGCGTTCCCGGGCACGCCCGAGTCGATGGCGGCGCTCTTGAAAACCGAGACCGAGCGCTGGGGGCGCTACGTCAAGCTCGCGAAGATCGAGCCGCAGTAACCTAATTCTGACCCGGGGTCGGAACTCTGGCGGGTTCGGGGTTCGGGCGCGGCGTGCCCCACACGGAGCCTTCGACCGGCGGCCGCGACGCGGGCGCGGGCGCGGGCTCGAGGCTGGTCGCCGGCGCGGGCGCGCTCGCGGGTGGCGTGGGAGCGCCCGTCTGGGGATCGATGCCGCTCGGCACGCGCGGGTCGCTCGGCAGTGGTCGCGCGCCGTAGGCGCTGCCGCCGACATCCGAGAGCGCACCGCTGCCGCTCATGGTGCCGACGACGCCGCTGCGCGTCTGCGCGGCCGCGGCTGCGGCGGCGAGGGCGAGGCTTGCTGCGAGGAGGAAACGTTTGTCCATGGCACCTTGATATCAGACCTGGGGGTCGCTGCGCGGCGCGAAGCGTGAGCCGACAGGACTACTGGAATTCCGACCCAGGGTCGTAATTATCTCCGCCGCTGATGACACCGGTATGTAATTGCGACCCGGGGTCGGAATTCCTCACGCGAACGTGGGATTTCGCGGGCGGCGCTCGCCACCGTAAGATCGCGGCGCCACATACCAACCAGGGGACAAACATGAAGAAGACAGTGCTATGCGCAGTACTCGGCGCCGCGCTCGCGCCGTGCGGCCAGGCGTTTGCGCAGGATCAGACCAAAGGCTTCTACGCCGGCATCTCGGCTGGCCAGTCGAAATTCAAGGGCGCCTGCGATTCCGAGCCCGGGGTCACGGTCAGCAACTGCAAGGACAGCGACACCGCCTGGAAGGTCTTCGGCGGCTACCAGTTCACGCCGAACCTGGCGGTAGAGCTCGGCTACAACGATTTCGGCCGCATCTCGGGCGACGCGACTTTGGCCCTCGGCGGCAGCACCTTCACCGGCAATGCCAAGATCGAGGCGACCGCGTTCGAGCTCACCGGCGTTGGCATGCTGCCGCTCGGCCACCAGTTCTCGCTCTACGGCAAGCTCGGCGTCTACTACGCCGAGACGAAGGCCAGCGCGAACGTCACCCAGACCACGCCGCCGTTCGCGAGCGGCAGCTCGTCGCAGAGCGACACCAACACTAACCTCACCGTCGGCCTGGGCGCGCGCTATGACTTCACGAAGAACATCGCCGTGCGCGCCGAATGGCAGCGCTTCAGCAAGGTGGGCAGCGACCAGACCGGCAAGGGCGACATCGACGTGCTCGCCATCGGCGCCTTGTATCGCTTCTAGCAGCCGCGATAATTGCGACCCTGGGTCGGAATTCCGGGGGAGTAATGAAGAAGAGCGGGCTTTGCGCAGTGCTGGCGAGCGGACTCGCGCTTTGCAGCGGCGCGTTCGCGCAGGATGCGGTGAAGGGGTTCTACGCCGGGTTGTCGCTCGGCCAGTCCAAGTTCCGGAGCTGCAGCTCCAGCGCAGGCGCGACGCTAAGCAATTGCAGCGACACCGATACCGCGTGGAAGATCTTCGCCGGCCACCAGTTCTCGCCCAACTTTGCGTGGGAGGTCGGCTACAACGACTTCGGCCGCGTTTCCAGCGACGCGGTAGCGACGATCGGCGGCAGCACGTTCGCCGGCAACGCCAAGGTCGAGGCCACCGCGTGGGAGCTGAGCGGCATCGGCAGCCTGCCGCTCGCGAGCCAGTTCTCCATCTACGGCAAGCTCGGCGCGTACTACGCGAAGACGGAGAGCGGCACGAACCTGTCAAGCGTCAGCACGTCGGCCACCAACCACAACAGCAACTTCACCTTCGGCCTAGGCGCGCGCTACGACGTGACGAGGAACATCGCCCTGCGCGCCGAATGGCAGCGCTTCCCCAAGGTCGGCGCCGACACCACCGGCAAGGGCGACATCGACGTGCTGGCGATCGGCGGCCTCTACCGCTTCCAATAATTCCGACCCGGGGTCGCAATTATTCGCGCAACTCTCCAGCCTATGGAGTAATTGCGACCCCGGGTCGGAATTCCTAGCGTTCGACGATGGCGGTGACGCCCATGCCGCCAGCCGCGCAGATGGAGATCAGCGCGCGGCCGGAGCCGCGACCGGCGAGCTGCTTGGCGGCGGTCATGACGATCCGTGCGCCGGTGGCGGCGAACGGATGGCCGAGCGCGACGCTCGAGCCCTTGGGATTGAGCTTCGCGCGATCGATCGAGCCGAGCGCCGCGTCGCGGCCGAGGCGGCTGCGGCAGTAGCTGTCCGATTCCCATCCTTTCAGCGTGCAGAGCACCTGCGCCGCGAAGGCTTCGTGGATCTCATAGATGTCGAAGTCCTGCAGCTTGAGCCGCGCGCGATCGAGCATGCGCGGCACGGCATAGGCGGGCGCCATCAGCATGCCCTCCTTCGGGCCCGCCATGCCGACGAAGTCCACTGCCGCGGTTTCCGCGTACGTGAAGTAAGCGAGCGGCTCGATGCCGCGCGCACGCGCCCACTGCTCGCTCGCGAGCAGCACGCACGCTGCGCCGTCGGTGAGCGGCGAGCTGTTGCCGGCGGTGAGCGTGCCGGCGCTCGACGGATCGAACGCGGTGCGAAGCGATGCCAGCTTCTCGAGCGAGGTGTCGCCGCGCACGTTGTTGTCGCGCTTCAGGCCGTGGAACTCATGGACCCAGTCGGCGTAGAAGCCCGAGAGCCACGCAGCGGCCGCGTTCTTGTGGCTCGCGAGCGCGAGCTCGTCCTGCTCGCGGCGCCCGACCTGCCACTCCTTCGCCATCTCCTCGCAGTGCTGGCCCATCGACAGGCCGGTGCGCGGCTCGCCGACGCCGGGATGCGCCGGCGTCAGGTCCCAGGGCCGCAGGTCGCCGAAGGTGCGCAGCTTGTCGGTCCAGCCCTTGCCGCGCGAGAAGGCGAGCACCGTGCGCTGCAGGTTCCTGCTGTACGAGAGCGGGATGTCGCTCGAGCTGTCGGCGCCGCCCGCGATCGCGCAGTCGATCTCGCCGCGGTCGATGCGGTTCGCGAGCTGCGCCGTGGCCGAGAGGCTGGTGCCGCAGGCGCGCTGCAGGTCGTAGGCGGGCGTCTCCGGGTGCAGGCCCGAGCCGAGCGTGGACTCGCGCGCGAGGTTCCAGTCGCGCGAGTGCTTGATCACCGCGCCGGCGGCGACCTCGCCGAGCCGTTCGCCCTTGAGCCCATGGTGCTCGACCAGCGCCTTGAGCGCCGCGGTGAGCATGTCCTGATTACTGGCATCGCCGTATGCGCCGTTCGCGCGCGCGAACGGGATGCGCGCGCCGCCGATGATCGCCACTCTCATGGGCTTATCCTTTCCTCGGGCGCGAGCTTACGCTAAGCTCGCCGCAGCTCCCAAAAAAGCACCGCGCATCAGCTTCGGGCTGCGGACCCGCCTTTCTCGGCACGCCTGGTGCCGCCGCGACGACCAAGGGGAGGGATCCATGCGTCGCATCCTGCTTTTCATCGCCTTCACCCTACTCGCCCCCATCGCGCGCGCCGACGTCGTCACCGACTGGTGTGGCATCGCCATACCGATCGTAACGGGGTACAGCCTGAGCGCGCCGGCCTATCGCGACATGGCGATGATGCACATCGCGATGTACGAAACCATCAATGCCTTCGAGCCGCGCTACCAGCCGTATCGGCACAAGCTCGAGGCACCGGCGGGCGCGTCGCGCGATGGCGCGGCGGCCGTGGCCGCGGCGCGCGTCCTCGCGCGCCTGCACCCGGATGCGGCGCCGAAAATCGACGCCGAGCTGAAGCCCTATCTCTCGAAACTCGCGGACCAGCCGGGCGGGCCGGCGGCGCTCGACGCGGGCGCCGCGTTCGGCGAGAAAGTCGCGGCGCTCGTGTACGAGATGCGCGCGAACGACGGCGTCAACGCGCCCGACAGCTACCGCCCGCGCGCCGCGCCGGGAATCTACATACCCACCGCGCCGGTCGTCGCACCGCACTGGGGCCGCGTCACGCCGTTCACGCTGAAAAGCGGCTCGCAGTTCCGCCCCGGCCCGCCGTTGGATCTGAAAAGCCAGGAGTGGGCGGCGAACTACAACGAGATCAAGCAGTACGGCAAGGACAGCAAGGTGCGCACGCCCGAGCAGACCGAGACCGCGCGCCTGTGGCTCTACACGGGCCCGGCGACCTTCTTCCCGCTGGCGACGCAGCTCTCGGAAGCAAAGAAACTGAGCGTGCAGGAGAACGCCCGGCTCTACGCGCTCCTCGCCATGGCGAGCGCCGACGCGATGGTCGCGATCTTCGACGCCAAGTATCACTACGAGTTCTGGCGGCCGGTGACCGCGATCCGCAACGGCGATCGCGACGGCAATCCGCAGACCGAGCGCGAGGCAACCTGGGAGCCGATCGCCCCGACGCCGATGCATCCGGAATATCCGTGCGCGCACTGCATCGTCTCCGCGGCCGCGGGCACCGTGCTGCAGGCGTTCTTCGGCACCGGCACGGTGCCGGAAATGAGCCTGAGCACGCCGACCGCGCCGGGCGTGGTGCACAAGTGGACGCGCATCGAGGACTACATCCAGGAGCCGCCCAACGCGCGCGTCTGGTCGGGCATCCATTACCGCTTCTCTACCGTCGTCGGCACCGACATGGGACGCAAGATCGGCACGCAGGCGGTGAAAGACTATCTGCGACCGCTATAAGATGGGGCGTGCTTGACCTGCTGATCAAGAACGGCGCGCTCGTCGACGGCACGGGCGCGCCGCAGCGGCATGCCGATGTCGGCATCGCCGGCGGCAAGATCACCGCCGTGGGCCGCGTCGCCGATCCCGCGAAGCGGGTGATCGACGCGGCCGATCTGGTGGTCGCGCCCGGCTTCATCGATCCGCATACGCACTACGACGCCCAGATCTGCTGGGACGGGGCGCTCACGCCCTCTTCCTGGCATGGCGTCACGTCGGTGGTGATGGGCAATTGCGGCGTCGGCATCGCGCCCTGCCGTCCGGCGGCGCGCGAGGTCGCGATGCGCGACCTGGTGAACGTCGAAGCGATTCCGTTCGAAGTGCTGAGCGCCGGCATCACCTGGGACTGGGAAACCTTCCCGCAGTACATGGACGCCGCCGCGCGCCGGCAGCCCGCGCTCAACCTCGCGTTCCTCGCGCCGCTGACGCCGCTCAGGCATTACGTGATGGGCGAAGCCTCGCTGGAACGCGCAGCCACCGCCGATGAAACGCAGGCGATCGCGCGCCTGCTCGCCGAGGCGATGGACGCCGGCGCCTTCGGTTTCTCCAGCACGCTGCTCAACCAGCACCTCGGCTACCAGGGCCGGCCCTTGGCGTGCCGCAATGCCAGCAGAGAGGAACTGCGCGCCTACTGCAACGTGCTGCGCGAGCGGCGCAAGGGCGCGATCGAGTGCGCGATGACGCGCCAGATCGCGGTGCTCGAGAAACCCGAGCTCGAGCTGCTGGAGCTGATGCTGGACGAGAGCCGGCGGCCGGTCACCTTCATCGCCATGTTCGACCGCGACGACCTGCCGGAGGCGGTGCGCGAGACGCTCGCCAAGGCGCGGCCGCTGATCGCGAAAGGCGCGCGGCCGCAGACCTCGCCGCTTCCCCTCACCCGGGAAATAAACATGCGCAACCCATTCTCGTTCGCGGCTTTCCCTTCCTGGAAGCGCGTGTTCGTCGACAAGTCGAAGGCCGCGCAGGCCGCGGTGTATCGCGATCCCGCGTTCCGCGCCGCCTTCCGCGAGGATCTCAAGCGCCCGGCGTCGTTCGGCAACTGGGAGCGCATCACGGTGCACGAGGTGCGCTCGCCAGCGCTCAAGCCGCTCGAAGGCCGCACGGTGGCCGATATCGCCGCCGAGCGCGGCGTCGACGGGGTCGATGCGTTCCTCGACGTCACGCTTGCCGATGACCTGGACAATGAATTCACGCTGCAGTCGTTCAACACGCGCATCGATCGCATGACCGAGATCCTGCGCAATCGCGACATGCTGCTCGGCCTCGGCGACGGCGGCGCGCACCTCGACATGCTGTGCGACTCGGGCTATCCGACCTACGTGCTCGGCACGTGGGTGCGCGAGCGCGGCGCCCTCACGCTCGAGGAAGGCGTGCGCCGCATGACGTCGGATCCGGCCGACTTCTTCGGCATTCGCGACCGCGGCCGGGTGCAGGTCGGGCTCGCGGCGGACATCGCCATCTTCGATCCGGCGAGCGTCGCCTCGGGCGGCCGGCCCGAGCGGCTCTACGACCTGCCGGGCGGCGCAAAGCGCATGGTGATGCGCTCGCGCGGCATCGAGTACACCATCGTCAACGGCGCCGTCACCTGGGAGCGCGGCGCGCTCACCGGCGCTGCCGCGGGCGAGGTACTGCGGTCCTAGAGGCTCAGAAGAGCGCGTGAACCAGCCGCGTTGCCACCTCCCACAGCAGCTGCCAGGTGCAGATGACGAGCACGAGGCACACCAGGATTTCGCGACCCAGGCGATGCAGCGCGATTCGCAGATCTTGCAGCAGAGCGGAAATGACGCGTCTGCGGCGATGGGGCATTCTTATTCCCTGCAAGCACCATTCGATTTCGACAATCGCGCCGAGCGATAGTGCCTATTTTTTAGGCAAGGGGCGACGATAGGGGCGTCGCTATTTTCTTGACATGAAAGTGCTCTACAAAGGTCCGGGCGGGAACGTGATGCTGCCGAACATGGTGTTCCTCGACCGGCAGGACGGCGGGCACCTGATCGTCAATCCGCCGCGCGATGTCTGGGAGCAAAGCGAGCTCACGGCGATGGAGCTCGCGCACTGGTGCTTCCTCGTCGGCGCCGTCGGCCGCGCGATGATCGACGTGCTGCCGCAGCTCGAGGGCGGCTGCGTCAACTACTTCGAGGCCGGAAACTGGGCGCTGAACGATGCCGCGCCGCCGAAAGGCAGGAAGAAGCGCGCCCCGGACTATCGGCGCGTGCACATGCACGTCTTCGGCCGCAGCCCGCTCGCGCAGCATCCGTCGTGGCGCTGGGGCGAGGCGCCGCGGCTGCCGGACTACAAGGATCGCAAGCACTGGGCGGCGGGCTTCGCGCCGCTCGAAGACAAGGAGTGCAAGGCGATCATCAAGCGTGCACGCGCGCTGCTTGAGGCGCGCTACGCCGCCGAAAAACGCTAGAGTCCAGCCATGCTCAGAAGATTACTTTTCTGCCTCGCGCTCGTTGCCACGAGCGCTGCGTTCGCTCAGGACTGGCCGAAGAAGGCCGTGCGCGTGGTCGTACCGAACTCCGCCGGGTCGCTCTCCGATCTCGTGGCGCGGCTCGTGTTCGCCAGGGTTTCGGACCTGCTCGGCCAGCAGTTCTACATCGACAATCGGCCGGGCGCCGGCGGCAGCATCGGCGCGGAATTCGCGGCGAAGTCGCCGCCCGATGGCTACACGATCATCCAGATCTCCGACGGCACGGTCACCGTGAACCCGTTCATCTATCCGAAGCTCGGCTATGACCCGCTGCGCGACTTCGCGCCGGTGTCGCTCGTCACCAAGCTCACGCAGGCGCTCTACGTGAACGGCTCGCTCGGCCCCAAGACGCTGGAGGAGTTCGTGCAGATGGCGCGCGCCAATCCCGGCAAGCTCACCTTCGCGAGCGGCGGCAACGGCCATGCGACGCATCTCGCGATGGGCCTGTTCCTGTGGAAGGCGAACCTGCAGCTCGTGCATGTGCCGTACAAAGGCACCGGGCCCGCGCTGCAGGCGGCGGCCGCCGGCGAAGTCTCGGCGCTGATGATCGCGACGTCGATCGCGCAGCCGTTCGTCGCGAGCGGCAAGCTGATCCCGCTCGCCACGGTGGGTGCGACCTCGCCGGAGGTGCTGCCGGGCGTGCCGCCGCTCGCGAGCCGCTTTCCGGATTCCGAGCTCGACTCCTGGCAGGCGGTGGCGGCGCCGGCGAAGACGCCGCCGGAGATCGTGCGCGTGCTGCACGACGCGATCGCCAAGGCGCTCGCCTCGCCCGACATCAGGGACAAGCTGAAGGCCGGCGGCACCGATGCCGTGGCGAGCACGCCGGAAGAGCTCGGCGAGCTCGTGCGCGAGGAGTACGCGCGCAACCGCGAGCTCCTGAAGCGGCTGAACCTCAAGGTCGACTGAAGGCCGAGTAAAGCTGACCCGCGCGAAAGCAATGACAAAAAGTGCGCGATCTGCGACAGAGGGATAAGCCGTAGCGCGGCAGGGCGACTAACATCGCCGCATGGAAGTGCTGCTCGTCGACGACCAGGCCGTGACGGTGCAGGTGTTCGCCGCCGCGGTGCGCAAGACCTTCAGCGGCGCGCGCGTGCATACCGCGGTAGCGCTGGCCGAGGCGCTGCAGATCGCCGCCGGCCGGCCGCTCGACCTCGTGCTGCTCGATATCGGGCTGCCCGCCTGCGACGGCATCGATGCGCTCGAGCGCTTCCGCGAGGCATTTCCGGCAGTGCCCGTGCTCGTCGTGTCGGCATCGGAGGACGAGGGGCGCATCAAGGCGTGCCTCGACGCCGGCGCGCGCGGCTACCTGCCCAAGCGCGCAGCCATCGAGAATCTCCCCGCGGCGATGAAGATCGTCGCCGACGGCGGCCGCTACGTTTCGATGCGATAAATGGGGTCCGTCCCCATTTATCCCTGCCACACGCCGTAGCCCTTCTCGCGCAGCGCGATGGCGAGCTCGACTTCCATGTCGCGTGCGCCATCGTAAGGCATCGGGTTGTAGGCAGCGTAGAGCTCGGGCATGAGACGCAGCCCATAGAGCATGACGTAGCGGTTCGCCTGGATGCCGGCCTTGTGCTTGTCGAAGCGGAGATCCGGGTCGATGCCCGTCATGCCGACGTAGACGCAGGGCTTCATGGCGTCGTAGTCCGGATTCGCCTTGCGGAAGCGCGCATGCTGCAGCACCTCGGGGGAAAGCTCGACGACGTAGACCGAGTAGTGCTGGCGGCGGTTCTTGCGCTTCACGGCCTGCGCGCGACGAGGGTCGAGAACTCCTTTGTCGTGCCGCCGGGGGCGCCGAAGGAATCGTGGCGCGAGAGCTCGATCTTCCAGCCCGCGAAGTGCCGCTCGAGCTCGTCGCGCCCGAAGAGGCAGTAGCCGCGCGGATCGAACATGTCCATGTAGGTCGTGCCCTCGACCAGCACGTTGATGATGGCCACGCCGCCGGGCGCGACATGCTGCTTCATCTCCGACAGGAGCTCACGCGCCTGCGGACAGGGCATGAGCATCAGGAGACCGATCGCCACCATCGTGTCGTACTCGCCGGCCATCCGGTACGCGTCTACGTCGGCGAGCACCGCCACCATGCCGAGCTCCTCGGCCAGCGACGCCTTGACGATGCGCACGACCGCGGTGGCGCTCGCATCTACCGCGACGACGCGCGCGCCGGTGCGCGCCGCGGCGATCGCGAGGTTTCCCAGCCCGCAGCCGAGATCGAGGA
The DNA here is from genome assembly GCA_035689325.1 of Burkholderiales bacterium. Lineage (GTDB taxonomy): Bacteria > Pseudomonadota > Gammaproteobacteria > Burkholderiales > SG8-39 > SCGC-AG-212-J23. The sequence continues at coordinate 10,175 of DASSLQ010000170.1, forward strand.
CGCGTCCGCGCACGAACGGCAGCGCGATGGTCTCGAACGGATTCAGCGCGAACTCGCCGCTCGCCACCTGGCGCCGGAACTGGGCATCGAAGAAGTCGACGCTGTGGCTCACGCGCGCACCAGCCGCAAGAGCGTCAATTCGGGATTGGTGCCAAAGCGCACCGGCGGTCCCCAGGTGCCGGTCCCGGCGCTGACGTAGACGAGCATCTTGCCTTCGCGCGAGAGGCCCGCGACGTGCGGCGCATGCACCAGGCGCACCGCGAGCGTCCACGGAAAGAACTGGCCCGCGTGCGTGTGTCCGGAGAGCTGCAGATCGAACCCGGCTTTCGCGCCGAGCGGCGCGAGGCGCGGGTTGTGCGCGAGCAGCAGGCGGAAATCAGCGGGCTCACCTATGGAAATCTCCGGGCGCAAGCGCCCGTAGGCCGGATCGACGACGCCGCCCACGAGCAAGCGAGCAGCACCCTTGCGCACGATCTCGTGCGAGTTGAGGAGCACCTGCATGCCGGCCTCGCGCCAGTGCGCGATCCAGGGCCCGGCGCCCGCATAGCAGTCGTGGTTGCCGAGGATGAAGAACGCGCGCCCGCCGCGCGCGAGCTCGGCGAGCGGCGCGACATCGGCGGCGAGCTGCGGCACCGGACCGTCGACGATGTCGCCGGTCAGCACGACGAGATCCGCATCCAGCGTGCGGCAAAGATCCACCACGCGCTGCACGTAGCGCCGGCCGATGTTCGGCCCCACGTGCAGATCGCTGATCTGCACGATGCGGTAGCCGTCGAGATCGGGATGCAGGCCGGCGATCGGCAGGTCGACGCGCTCGATGCGCGGGCCGCGGAACGCGGCGGCTGCGCCGACGGCGATGGCGACGAGCGAGCCGCCCAGGACGATCGGCACGCCGGCGACCGCTATCTCGGCGTGCGCGCCCGCGAGAGGCGCCGGCAGCGTGGCGAGAAGCAAAAGGTCGCGCGCGAGCGTGAGCACGAGCGCGAAGCTCACCCAGGCCATCGACAGATAGCTCGCGCGGTGCACGAGCTGGTCGAGCCAGCCCTCGCGGCTGCGGCCGGTGCCCCAGTAGAGCACCGGCATGATCCAGATCAGCGCGAACGGCACCGCCAGAGCCGCGGCACTCGCCAGGCCGGCGGCAAGGCGCGAGGCGACGTAGCTGTAAGCCACGGCGAGGAGCGCCGTGACGACGAGGGCGAAGCGAGACAAGCCCCCGATGTTAATGCGGCCGGAGGTCGAACTCCCGGCGCGTCTCGTCGACCACCTTCCGCACGATCAGTTGCTGGTCCACGGGCAGCCAGTGATCGGCTTCGACGCGCGCGTCCGCCCAGTTGCAGCCGGAATCATCGGGCTTGCGCAGCGTGCGGATGGACGTGAAGTGGCAGCCGTCGCATTCGCTGTACGCGGCAAGCTCCCAGTTGAGGAGCGCGAGCAGCTCGGCCTTCTCGAGAGCGTGGCGGGGTGTTGCGGTCGTCATGGCGGTTCCTTTCACCGCCAGCTTCCGCCCGCCGCCGGCCGGGCGTCTTGAGCTAGCTCAAACGCGCAGCTTGCTCTTGATGATCTTGCGCGTCGGCGTGAGCGGCATCTCGGGGATGACGACCAGGCGCTCGGGGAGCTTGTTTTTCGCGATTTCCTTGCCGAGCAGGTACTCGCAGAGCTGCGCAAGCGACGGCTCCGCGGCGCCCGGGCGCAGGGTGACGAAGGCGCAGGCCTTCTCGCCAAGCACCGCGTCGGGCATCGGCACGATCGCCGACTGCTGGATCTGCGGATGCGCATCGAGCAGCGCCTCGACGTCCGCCGGATTGAACTTGACGCCGCCGCGATTGATGATGTCCTTGCTGCGGCCGGTGATGGCGAAGTAGCCGTTGTGCTCCACGGCGAGATCGCCGGTGCGGAACCAGCCATCCTCGGTGAAGGCCGCGCTGGTGGCTTCTTCGTTCCGGTAGTAACCGGAGAACGCGAGCGGCCCGCGCACCTGCAGCTCGCCGTCGGCGCCGAGGCGAAGCTCCGTCCCCGGACTCGGGCGCCCGGCAGTCGTGGCGGAGAGCTCGAGCGCATCTCCCGGGCGCGTATAGAGGCCGGCCTGCAGCTCGGTCATGCCCCAGAGCTGCGTCACGGCGCAGCGCGGCAGCTTCGCCGCGAGCTCGCGCATCAGCGCCGGCGGCGCGATCGAGCCCGAGACGATCGCGAGCTCGAGGGACGACCAGTCGTGCTTGTCGAACAGGCCCGCGTTGCGGCACGCGGTCATGTGCGCCGGACCTGCCCACAGCGCGGTCGGCCGCTCGCGCTCGACGGTCTGCGCGAGCTCGTCCGGCTTGTACGCCGGAAGCAGTACGGTGCAGGCGCCGACCGACCAGGCGCAGTGCAGGGAGTAAAGGCCGTACAGATGCGAGAGCGGCGCTGCGCACAGGATGCGCGAGCGCTCGGTGAGCCGGTGCTCTTTCGAGCCCATGCGGCTGTTGCCGAGCAGCGTGCGACACGGATGCGGCACGGCCTTCGGCGAGGCGGTCGTGCCCGACGTGTACAGGAGCAGGAACGCGTCGCGCGCATCGGGCACGGGGTGCGATGCGCTCAGCGGATCGGCGGCTTCGAGCTCGGCAAACGGATACGCGGCGGTGAGCAAGAGCTTCGCGCCACTGTGCGCGAGGATCGACTCGATCTCGGCGCCGCGATAGGGCATGTGCACCGTGCACAGCACGGCGCCGAGGCGGGCAGCCGCAAGGTGAACGAGCAGGAATTCCGGCGTGTTCGGGAGCTGCACCGCCACCACGTCGCCGGCGGCAATGCCTTTGTCTTGCAGTCCTTGCGCGACGCGCAGCACGCGATCGTGCAGCGCGCGCCAGGTGAGCTCGCGGCCCGGAGACACCAAGGCCGGCGCGGCCGGCCGCTCGGCGGCGTGCCGCGAAAGCCAATGCCAGAGGGTGTCGTCGTCGCGCCAGTAGCCGCGCGCGACGTATGCGCGCTCGGCGACGCTCGAGTAGGCGGGACGCTCCATCGGCGCCTATATTAGACGGATGGACGAAGCGCTGATCCTCGCCCGCGCGCAGTTCGGGCTGAACATCGGCTTCCACATCCTCTTCCCGACGATCACCATCGGCCTCGCGTGGATCCTGGCGTGGTTTCGCGTGCGCTACGAGATGACGCGCAACGACGCATGGCTGCGCGCCTACAAGCTGTGGGTCAGGGTGTTCGCGCTCACCTTCGCGGTGGGCGTGGTGAGCGGCATAGTGATGAGCTTCCAGTTCGGCACCAACTGGCCGGGCTACATGAACCACGTCGGCAACGTCGCGGGGCCGCTGCTCGCCTACGAGGTGCTCACCGCGTTTTTCCTCGAAGCGACGTTCCTCGGCATCATGCTCTTCGGCATGGAGCGGGTGTCGGGGCGCGTGCATGTCGCCTCCAGCATCATCGTCGCCTTCGGCACCACGGCGTCGGCGTTCTGGATCCTGGCGCTCAATTCGTGGATGCAGACGCCGGCGGGGCAGGTCGACTCGCCCAACGGCATCATCGCCGCGAGCTGGTGGGCGGTGATCTTCAATCCGTCGTTCCCATATCGATTGGCGCACATGCTGCTCGCCTCCGGCATCACGGCGTCGTTCGTGGTCGCCGGGCTTTCCGCGTGGCGGCTGCTCGCCGCGCCGCAGGATGCAGGAGCGCAGGCGACGCTGCGCTTCGGCGCGCGGCTCGCCGCGGTGCTGGTGCCGCTGCAGATCATCGCCGGGGACATGCATGGCCTCAACACGCTCGAGCACCAGCCGGCGAAGATCGCGGCGCTGGAAGCGATCTGGCATACCGAGCGCGGCGTCGCGCTGACGCTGGTCGGCATTCCCAATGAGGAGACAGGGCGCACCGACTACGCGATCATGCTGCCCAAGGCCGGGTCGCTGATCCTCGCGCACGACCCGGATGCGGAAATAAAGGGCCTCGACGCATTCAAGGACCACGCGCCGGTCGCCCCGGTGTTTTTCGCCTTTCGCGTGATGGTCGGCATGGGTGTGCTGATGCTCGTCGTCGCGTGGGGCAGCCAGTACTGGCTCATGAGGAAAATGAGCGCGCCGCCGCGCTGGCTGCTCTGGATCTTCTCGGGCTTCACCTTCGCCGGCTGGATCGCGACGCTCGCCGGCTGGGTCGTCACCGAGATCGGCCGGCAGCCGTGGCTCGTGACCGGCATCCTGCGCACAGCGGATGCAGTCGGACCCGCGAGCGGCGCGAAGCTCGGCGCGAGCCTCACGGCCTACGTGCTCACCTACTCGGCGCTGCTGCTCGCGTACATGGTGACGCTCACGCACATGGCCAGGAATTCGGGGTCAGGCACCGAATTCCGGGGGAAATCGGTGCCTGACCCCGATTTTCAGAGGCGCTGATGGATCTCGTGCTGGTGTTCACCGCGCTGATGGCCTTCGCGATCCTCGTCTACGTGCTGCTCGACGGCTACGACCTCGGGGTCGGCATGCTGATGCCCGCGGCGCAGCGCGAAGACCAGGAGGTCATGGTCGGGACGATCGCGCCGTACTGGGACGCGAACGAGACCTGGCTCGTGCTCGGCATCGGGCTGCTGCTGGTCGCGTTTCCGCGCGCACACGGCGAGGTGCTGGGCGCGCTCTACCTTCCGGTAGCGGCGATGCTCGTCGGCCTGATGCTGCGCGGCGTGGCGTTCGAGCTGCGGGTGAAGGCGGAGGGCTGGCAGCGCGAGCTCTGGAACTGGCTCTTCTGGGCGGGCTCGACGCTCGCCTCGTTCGCGCAGGGCCTGATGCTCGGGCGCTACGTCACCGGCTTCGCCGAGGGCGGCGGCTACTGGCTTTTCGCCATCGTGGTGGGCGCAAGTCTCTGCGGCGGCTACGTGCTGCTCGGCGCGACCTGGCTCGTGCTGCGCACGAGTGGTGACATCCAGACGAAAGCGATCGCCTGGGCGAGGTGGGGACTTCTCTGGGTAGCGCTCGGCGTCGCGCTCGTCAGCCTCGCCACGCCGCTCGCCAGCGAGACGGTGCGCAGCCGCTGGTTCGATTTCCCGCGCACTGCCGGCCTGATGGTGCTGCCGGCGGCGAGCGTCGCGATTGGCCTCTGGGTCTGGTACACGCTCGGCAAATCGGACTCGAAGCCCTTCGCCGGCGCGGTGGCGATCTTCGTGCTCGCGTTCATCGGCCTCGGCTACAGCCTGTTCCCGTACGTGGTGATGGACCGAATGACCATCTGGGAAGCGGCCGCCGACGAGAGCGCGCTGCGCTTCCTCGGCGTCGGCGCGCTCATCGTCCTGCCATTCCTTTTCGGCTACACCGTCTACGCCTACCGCGTGTTCCGCGGCAAGGTAAGGCGCGGGATGTACGAGCACTGAACAGGAACTTGTCGTTCCCGCGCAAGCGGGAACCCAGGATTCTGAAAAGAAGACGAAGTGAGGTTCCAAAATGAAAAGGGCCCGCAGCGCGGGCCCCTTTCGGACTTGAAATCGGCTACGCGGGACGCGGGATCGGCACGAAGAAAGACTCGCGCACGACGTCCTTGCCGGCAATGAGTTCTTCCGCTTCACGCCGCTCTTCGTCGAAGACGACGGCGGCCAGCTTCTGCAGCGTCTCGCGTGCTTCGTCGAGCGTGCGCCCGTGGGAATTCACGCCGGGCAGCTCTTCGATGAAGCCGACGTACCCGTGGTTTGACTTCAGATAGACCGCGGTAAACGCGAGGCGTCCTTGTTCCATTCGTCCCTCCTGCTGATTGCGAATGGACAGATTACGCGATTCACCTTACAAAAGTATTTCGGTGCGAAAGAATTTTTTGTTGAAGTGATATTTCAAAATGGCTGTGGTCATTACGACGACAAAATTTCTGCAACGCGGAAATTGCACCGCGCAAATTGCTGCGCTGCTTTATCGCTCGAGCAGATTTTTTTTGTCTTTCTTCTTCGCCCACTCATCGGCGTCCGGCGGCGCGGGCTTTCTCTCGATGATCGGCTTCCAGAGTTGCGCGAGGTCCTTGTTGAGCGCGATGAACTCCTTCTGCGAATCGGGCACGTCGTCCTCGGCGAAGATCGCTTCCACCGGACACTCCGGAACGCACAGCGTGCAGTCGATGCATTCGTCGGGATCGATCACCAGCATGTTCGGGCCCTCGCGAAAGCAGTCGACCGGGCAGACGTCGACGCAGTCGGTGTACTTGCACTTGATGCAGCTTTCGGTGACCACGTAAGTCATTGCGGATCAAGAGTTTATCACCGGGGGCGGGCGAGGCCGCATAATAGAGGTCCAGCCTTGCAACGTCCCCAACGGAGAAACATGAGCAGTTCGACGGTAAGCAGTTCCGAGATACGCCACGTCACCGACGACACCTTCGAGCCCGAGGTGCTGCAGTCGGAGACGCCGGTGCTGGTCGACTACTGGGCCGAGTGGTGCGGGCCCTGCAAGTCGATCGCGCCGATCCTCGCCGAAGTGGCGAAGGAGTACGAGGGCCGCCTCAAGGTGGCGAAGATCAACGTGGACGAGAACCAGAGCACACCTGCCAAATTTGGCATACGCGGCATCCCGACGCTGATGCTGTTCAAGAACGGCAACGTCGAGGCGACCCGCGTGGGCGCGCTCTCCAAGTCCCAGCTCACCGCTTTTCTTGACAGCAATATTTAAACGCCTTACCCTGTTTTGAGAACCGCGCCGGAGGTCCGGCGCGGAGCGAACGACCGAGCGCCGAAGAAATCGTTCAGGCGCAAATCCCGAGAATGAGCAGGCCCCAGGCAGTCCAGCCGGAAGCAGCGCGTTCATCACAGCAACGCCCCGAGGCGCAGGCCCCCACGCCGCCGCCGCCGGGCGCGATGCCGATTCCGACGCACCTTTCCGAGCTCAAATCCCATCACGTGACGCAGCTCGTCGAGATGGCCGTCTCGAACGGCATCGAGAACGCGAGCCGCATGAGGAAGCAGGACCTCATCTTCGCCCTGCTCAAGAACCAGGCGAAGAAGGGGGAGTCGATCTACGGCGACGGCACGCTCGAAGTGCTGCCCGACGGCTTCGGCTTCCTGCGCTCGCCGGAGACCTCCTACCTCGCGAGCACCGACGACATCTACGTCTCGCCGTCCCAGATCCGCCGCTTCAACCTGCACACCGGCGACTCGATCGAGGGCGAGATCCGTACGCCCAAGGACGGCGAGCGCTACTTCGCGCTCGTCAAGGTCGACAAGGTCAACAGCGAGCCGCCGGAGGCCGCGAAGAACAAGATCCTGTTCGAGAACCTGACGCCGCTGCACCCGGACAAGGCGTTCAAGCTCGAGCGCGAGATCAAGGCCGAGGAGAACATCACCGGCCGCGTGCTCGACATCGTGGCCCCGATCGGCAAGGGCCAGCGCGGGCTGATCGTCTCGCCGCCGAAGGCCGGCAAGACCGTGATGCTGCAGCACATCGCGCACGCGCTGGTGGCGAATCACCCCGAGATCGTGCTGATCGTGCTGCTGATCGACGAGCGGCCCGAGGAAGTGACCGAGATGTCGCGCTCCGTGCGCGGCGAAGTCGTCGCCTCCACCTTCGACGAGCCCGCGTCGCGCCACGTGCAGGTGGCGGAGATGGTGATCGAGAAAGCGAAGCGCCTGGTCGAGCACAAGAAGGACGTGGTCATCCTGCTCGACTCCATCACCCGATTGGCGCGGGCGTACAACACCGTGGTGCCCGCATCCGGCAAGGTGCTGACCGGCGGCGTGGACGCCAACGCGCTGCAGAAACCCAAGCGCTTCTTCGGCGCCGCGCGCAACGTCGAGGAAGGCGGCTCGCTCACCATCATCGCCACGGCGCTGATCGATACCGGCAGCCGCATGGACGACGTGATCTACGAGGAGTTCAAGGGCACCGGCAACCTGGAGGTGCACCTCGACCGGCGCATGCACGAGAAGCGCATCTACCCGGCGATCAACGTCAACCGTTCCGGCACGCGCCGCGAGGAGCTGCTGATCGAGCAGCCGATCCTGCAGAAGGTCTGGGTGCTGCGGAAGCTGCTTTTCCCGATGGACGAGCTCGAGGCCGCCGAATTCCTGATCGACAAGCTGCGCGCGACGAAGACCAACGCCGAGTTCTTCGACTCGATGCGCAGAGGCTGAGAATCCGTTCGGGCTCCGTCCCCGAATTTTTGCCTGTATAATCCGCGCCTTCGCAAAGAAGGCCCGTCATGAAACCAGGCATCCATCCCGAATACCGGCCGGTGATTTTCCTCGACACGAGCACCAATCACGGCTTTCTCACGCGCTCGGCGATCGACACCAAGGGCCGCGAGACGATGAAGTGGGAAGACGGCCGCGATTACCCGGTGGTGAAGGTCGAGGTTTCCTCCGAGTCCCACTCGTACTACACCGGCAAGCAGAAGATCGTCGACACCGCGGGCCGGGTCGAGAAGTTCAAGCGCCGCTACACCAAGAAAGCTAAGTAACAACCGGGGCTATGCCGCCCCGGATCACGCTGCCGCCGTCTCGCACCGCACTCGCGGTCATCGCGGCGGTGTTCATCCTGCCGGGCCTCGCCGGCCACGACCTGTGGAAGACGCAGGATGCGATCGGCCTCGGCGTCGTGCACGGCATGGCGGTGAGCGGCGATCTGATCGTGCCGCAGCTCGCCGGCGAGCGCTGGCTCTACGACCAGCCGCTGTACCACTGGGTGGCGCTCGCGTTCGGCAAGCTGTTCGGCTCCTTCATCGAGTTCCACGCCGGCGCGCGCCTCGCAAGCGGTGCGTTCGTCGGCGCGGCGTTCATGTTCATCTACCGCGCGGCGCGGCGCTGGAGCGCTCCCGAGCTCAGCCGCACGACCGCGTGCGGCGCGTTCCTGCTGCTTCTCGGCTGCATCGGGCTCCTCGTGCACGCGCACGAGGCGCTGCCGGAGCTCGCCGGGCTCGCGGCGATGTGCGGCGCGCTGTCGGCGCTTTCCTTCGCCGCGCGCGCGCCCGCCGCGGCGGGCGCGCTTTTCGGGCTCGCGCTCGGCCTCACGTTCCTCGCGGCGGGCGGGATGGCGCCGCTTGCGCTCGCGGCTGCCGTGGTGCTCGGTCACCTCGTCTGCGCCGAGTGGCGCACGCGCCGCGGCGCGGTGTTCCTCGCCATCGCCGCGATCGTTGCGCTCGGTGTCGCGCTCACCTGGCCGGCCGCGCTCGCCACCCGCGCGCCCGAGGCATTCGCCGAATGGCGCGCGCTCCTGCTGCAGCGCGAAGGCACGGTGAGCGGCAACCTGCGGCAATTCTTCGCCACCGCGAGCTGGTTCACCTGGCCCGCGTGGCCGCTCGCCGCGTGGACCGCGTGGTCGCTGCGCGCGCACTGGCGCGAGGCGCGGCTGTTCGTGCCGGCGGTCGCGGTGCTGGCGCTGGCCGCGCTGCTCATCCTCTGGGGTCCGCCGGCGGATGAAAACCTGCTGCCGCTGCTCGCGCCGCTTTCGCTCTTCGCCGCGCATGGCATCTTCACGCTGCGCCGGGGCGCCGCGGCCGCGTTCGACTGGTTCGGCGCGCTTACCTTCGCCTTCTTCGCCGGCGGCGTCTGGCTCGGCTACGTCGCCATGCTCACCGGCGTGCCGGGGCCGGTGGCGCGCAACTTTGCGCGCATCGCGCCGGGCTACGTCATGCATGCGCACGTGTTCGCGATCCTCTTCGCCGTGCTGCTCGCCGCAGCCTGGGGCTATGTCGTCTTCCACACCGCGTTCTCGCCGCTGCGCAGCGTGGCGCGCTGGGCGGGCGGCATGGTGCTGCTGTGGGGCACCTTCACGGCGCTCTGGATGCCGTGGGTCGACTACCAGAAGAGCTACCGCTCGGTGGCGCTGCAGCTCAAGAGCAAGCTTCCGGTGGGCGCGTCGTGTCTCGCCGAGCGCAACCTCGGCGTGTCGCAGGCGGCCGCGCTCGACTACCATGGCGGCATCCGCGCGCAGCCCTACGACGTGGTGAAGCCCGCCGCCTGTCCGCTGGTGCTCGTCGAGGGCAGCCCGCAGCATGAGCTCGACGCGCCCGCCGGCGCGGGCCTGCGCTGGCGCAAGCTCGCCGATGTCGGCCGTCCCGGCGACCGCTCGGAGCGCTACCGGCTCTACCGCCTCGAACGATGAACACCACAGCCCCGACCGCCTGCCCCGCGTGGACGGCGCTCGCTGCGCACGCAGAGGCCTCGCGCGACGCGCGTTTGCGCGAGCTCTTCGCCAACGATCCGCAGCGCGCCTCGCACCTCGTCCTGGCAGCCGCCGGCATGCGCTTCGATCATTCGCGCCAGCGCCTGGGCGCGATCACCTTGCGGCTGCTCGCGCATCTCGCCGACGAGCGCGGCTTCGCCGCGTGGCGCGAGGCGCTCCTTTCCGGCAAGCCGATCAACAACACCGAGAACCGCGCCGCCTGGCACACCGCGTTACGCGCGGCGAACCCGCCGCCGGAGGTGCGCAGCACGCTTGAGCGCATGCGCGCTCTCGCTGCTCAACTGCGCGGCGAGCGCCGCTTCAGGCGAATCGTCAACCTGGGCACCGGCGGCTCCGACCTTGGCCCGCGCCTGCTTGCCGACGCGCTCGCCGACAGCACGCTCGATGTGCGCTTCGCGGCGAACGTGGACCCGCGCGACCTCGAGCGCGCGCTCGAGGGTGCCAATCCCGCCGAGACGCTGGTCATCATCGCGTCCAAGACGTTCACCACCCAGGAAACCATGGCGAACGCCGAGCGCGCACGCCAATGGGGCGCGCGGCATTTCTATGCGGTCAGCGCGAACGTCGAGGCGGCGAAGCGTTTCGGCGCGAGCGAGGTGCTGCCGATGTGGGACTGGGTCGGCGGCCGCTACTCGGTGTGGTCGGCGGTCGGCTTCGCCGCGATGTGCGCCATCGGGCCGCAGGCATTCGACGACTTCCTCGCCGGCGGCCGCGAAGTCGACGAGCACTTCTCGACCGCGCCGGTAGAGAAAAACATCCCGGCGCTGCTCGCGCTGATCGGTGTCTGGAACACGAACTTCCTCGGCTGCCAGACGCACGCCGTCCTGCCCTATGCGAACGCCCTGCGGTTATTCCCCGCCTATTTGCAGCAGCTCGAGATGGAATCGAACGGCAAGCGCGTCGATCGCGCCGGTCGCCTCGTCGACTACGCCACGGCGCCCGTGCTCTGGGGCGCCGAAGGCACGGTGAGCCAGCACTCGTTCCACCAGCTGCTGCACCAGGGCACGCAGATCGTGCCGTGCGATTTCATCGATCTCGGCCTCGACGCCGACTTGAGCGCCAATGCGCGCGCACAGGCCGACGCCCTCGCCTTTGGGACCGACGACCCCAAGCTGCCGCCCCATCGCCAGTACCCCGGCAACCGCCCCTCGAGCATGCTCTTGCTCGACGGCTGCACGCCACGCAACCTCGGCCGGCTGATCGCGCTCTACGAGCACAAGGTGTTCGTGCAGGGCGTGATCTGGAACATCAACAGCTATGACCAGTGGGGCGTCGAGCTGGGCAAAGAGATGGCGAAGAAATTGCTCTCCAGGAGATAGACATGGACCAGGAAACCTTCAACATCAGCATCCGCAAGTTCCTCAAGATGGTCGGCGTCAACTCGCAGCGCGAGATCGAGCACGCGGTGGAGCGGGCGCTGGCGGCGAAGAAGCTCTCCGGCAATGAAAGCATCCCCGCTCATGTAACGCTGGAGATCCCGAGCCTCGGCCTGAAGGTGCCGTTCCACGGCGAGATCAAACTAAAATAGGCGAATGAACAAGGCGCGGGAATTCGGCCAATCGGTGCTCGGCGAGCTCAAGGCGCTGCTCGGCGACCGGGTGTCGACCTCCGCCGCGGTGCGCGAGCACCACGGCAAGGACGAGTCGTACTTCCCGTACGCGCCGCCCGATGCGGTCGTTTTCCCGCACAGCACGGAAGAAGTGCGCGACGTGGTGAACATCTGCCGGCGCCATCGCGTGCCAATGATCCCGTACGGCGTCGGCACTTCGCTCGAGGGCCACATCCTCGCCATCCATGGCGGCGTGTCGATCGACCTTTCGCAGATGAACAAGGTGCTCGCCGTGCATGAGGAGGACCTCGACGCGGTGGTGCAGGCGGGCGTGACGCGCAAGGAGCTGAACGAGTACATCAAGCACACCGGGCTCTTCTTCCCGGTGGATCCGGGCGCGGACGCCACCATCGGCGGCATGGCGGCGACGCGTGCCTCGGGCACGAACGCGGTGCGCTACGGCACGATGCGCGAGAACGTGCTCTCGCTCAAGGTGGTGCTTGCCGACGGGCGCATCATCCAGACGGCGACTCGCGCGAAGAAATCGGCTGCGGGTTATGACCTAACGCGCCTTTTCGTCGGCTCGGAGGGCACGCTGGGCATCATCACCGAAGTGACGGTCCGACTGTATCCGGTACAGGAGGCAATGTCCGCCGCCGTCTGCGCGTTCGACACCGTGGACGGCTGCACGCGCACCGCGATCGCGACGATCCAGTCGGGCATCCCGGTCGCGCGCTGCGACATCGTCTGCGACAAGACGATCGCGGCCATCAACAAGTACAAGAAGACGAACTATCGCGTCGCGCCTACCGTGTTCTTCGAATTTCACGGCTCGCAGAGCTCGGTGGTCGAGCAGGCCGAGACCGTGCAGGCGATTGCCAGGGAGCACGGCGGCATGGACTTCCAGTGGGCGACCAAGCCAGAGGAGAGGAACCAGCTCTGGCAGGCGCGGCACGACGCCTACTTCGCCTGCCTGCAGATCCGCCCCGGCTCGCGCGCAGTGTCGACCGATGTCTGCGTGCCGATCTCGCGGCTCGCCGAGTGCGTGCACGAGACGATGGAGGACGTGAAGAACTACATCGCGCCGGTGCCGCTCCTCGGCCACATCGGCGACGGCAACTTCCACCTGATGCTGCTGGTCGATCCGGCGAAGCCGCAGGAGACCGAGATCGCAAAGACATTCAACCAGCGGCTGGTGGAGCGCGCGCTGCGACATCGTCTGCGACAAGACGATCGATGCCATCAACAAGTACAAGAAGACGAGCTACCGCGTCGCGCCCACCGTGTTCTTCGAATTCCACGGCAGCAAGAGCTCCGTGGTCGAGCAGGCCGAGGCGGTGCAGGCGATCGCCAAGGAGCATGGCGGCAGGGACTTCATCTGGGCGA
>DASSLQ010000171.1:0-6526 GCA_035689325.1 Burkholderiales bacterium
GTCGCCGCTCACGCGCGGCATGGCGAAGGAGGGCGAACAGCTCAACACCGACGAGGCACACCTGCGCGCCTTCTGGATTCACTGGGACCGGCTGATGCGCACATGAACCTGGCGTCCACCTTCGTCGTGCTGCACCCCGACCCGTCTGCGACGCCGGTCGAGCTCACGCCCAGCCTCTACGACGAGCTCGAGCGCCGCTACGACGGTTTCAGGGGTCACGTGCTCGTCTCCTGCTTCAGCTTCGACGCGGACTGGCCAGTCTGGGAACGCCATCCCGCTGGCGACGAGATCGTGTGCCTGCTTTCCGGGCGTGTGCGCCTGGTGCTCGAAGGCGCGGCTGCTCCGGTAGAACTGAAGGACGCGGGCGCGTTCATCATCGTGCCGAAGGGCACGTGGCACACCGCGAAGACCAGCATGCCGACGACGATGCTCTTCGTCACGCCCGGCGCGGGAACGGAGCACAAGCCGGTTGGCTGACGTGACGCGCGCGGACGTCGAGGAGTTCCTCTATCACGAGGCGGCGCTCCTCGACGCGTGGCGACTGGACGAGTGGCTCGCGCTTCTCACCGACGACGCGACCTATCGCGTGCCGTCGAACGATCAGCCGCAATCGGACCCGAAGAGCGCGCTCTTCACCATCGCCGACGACATCCGCCGAATCCGCGCCCGCGTCGCCCGGTTGAAGGATCCGCACGCGCACGCCGAGTTTCCGCGCTCGCGGACGCGGCGGCTGATCTCGAACGTACGTATCCTCGAGCGCTCGCCGCTCGTGGTGGAAGCGAACTTCGTCGTCTACCGCTACCGCGGCAACGAAGACGTGCGCACCTACGTCGGCCGCTATCGCTACACGCTCGTAAGCCAGGGCGGCGGCCTGCGCATCAAGGCCCGCGAGGCGATCCTGGATGCGATGGAGCTTGCCTCGCTCGGCACGGTGAGCTTCATCCTCTGACCCGGGTCGGGCTCATCTCGGACACGCACGGGCTCCTGCGGCCCGAAGCTTGCCGGCTGCTGCGCGGTGCCGCGCACATCATCCATGCCGGCGACATCGGCAAGCCCGAGATCCTGGACGAACTGCGCGCCATTGCGCCGCTAACGGCGGTGCGCGGGAACAATGATCGCGAGCACTGGGCGGCGCGAGTGCCGGCGACGGCGGTGCTGCGCATTGGCCCAGTGGCGATCTATGTGCTGCACAATCTCGCGGAGCTCGAGGTCGACCCAGCGGCGAAGAAATATCGCGTGGTGGTGTCGGGACACTCGCACAGGCCGCGAGTGCAGGAGCGCGATGGCGTGCTGTACGTAAACCCTGGCAGCGCCGGGCCGCGGCGCTTCACGCTGCCGGTCGCATTGGGCGAGCTGAAGATCTCTGGCGCAAAGGTGCGTGCGCGCATCAAGGAGCTGGCATGAGCGGTGAACGAATTGCGCTGGTCACGGGGACGAGCTCTGGCATCGGTGCCGCGGTCGCAAGGCGGCTGCTGGAGGGCGGCTGGCAGGTGGTCGGCGTCGCGCGGCGCACGTCGAACTTCGAATCGGGCAACTATCGGCACCTGGCGCTCGACCTGGCGGAGGTGGAGCGGGCCACCGCGCTCATCGGGCGCGAGTTCGGCGCGCGACTCGCCGAGCGCGCCTGGCAGCGCGTCGGCCTGGTGAATAACGCGGCGCTGGCGCCCGCCGGACGGGTGCAGAGAATCGAGGCGAGCGAGCTCGCGCGCGCCTATGCACTGAACGCGGTCATGCCGCTCTGGCTGATGGGCTTCGTGCTGCGCCGGCGACCGGACGGCGCGCAGGTGCGCGTGGTGAACATCTCCTCGGGCGCCGCCCAGCGCCCATTTCCCGGCCTCGCGACCTATTGCAGCACGAAAGCCGCGCTGCGCATGGCGGGGATGGTAGTCGCCGCCGAAGTCGAGGATGTCGGCGTCTTCAGCTACGAGCCGGGCGTGGTCGATACCGAGATGCAGCGCGCGACGCGCGAGAGGCCGCTCGAAGAATTTCCCTGGGGTACCACGTTTCGCCAGTACCATGCTGAAGGGCGCCTCGTGGCGCCGGAACTGCCGGCCGCGGACGTCGTAAAATTTTTGGAAAGCGAGCGCACGGAGCGCTTCGTAGAATCCAGGCGTAGCTGAAGACATGCTGGAACTGAGACCGAACTGCGAGCACTGCAACAAGCCCTTGCCCCCGGAGGCGCTGGACGCGCGCATCTGCAGCTTCGAATGCACGTTCTGCGCGACGTGCGCCGAGCTGCTGGGAAACGTCTGTCCCAACTGCGGCGGCAATTTCGCGCCGCGACCGATCCGCCCGCAACGCAACTGGAAAGGCGGCAACTACCTCGGCGATTACCCGGCGGGCAGGACGGTGAAGCACCGGCCGGTCGATATTGCCGCGCACCAGCGCTTCGCGGCGGAGATCAAGGAGACACCCCCGGAAAAAAGGTGAGCCATGGGACCTGAAACGCAGGCGTTTCTCCTGAATTGCTGGTACGTGGCGGCGTGGGACCACGAGCTGATCGACGGCAGGCTGCTCGCGCGCACCATTCTCGAGAAGCCGCTGGTGCTCTATCGCGGCGACAGCGGCCGCGTCGTGGCGCTCGACGATCGCTGCTGCCACCGCGGCGCGCGGCTCTCCAACGGCCGCCGCGAAGGCGACAACATCCGCTGCATGTACCACGGCCTGAAGTTCGACCCGACCGGAAAATGCATCCAGATTCCCGGGCAGGACAACATTCCGCCGAAGCTCGGCGTGCGCGGCTACCCGGTGGTCGAGCGCGACCATCTCGTCTGGATCTGGATGGGCGAAGCGGCCAAGGCCGATCCGGCGAAGATCCTCGACTTCCCATACCTGCGCGATCCGGCGTGGCGCGGGAAGCCCGATTACCTGCACTACAAGGCGAACTACCTGCTGATCGTCGACAACCTGAGCGACTTCGCCCATCTGGCGTTCGTGCACACCCGCACGCTCGGCGGCTCCGAGGAATATGCGTACAAGTCCAAGCCGACCGCGATCGAGCGCCTCGAGGACGGCTTCCGCGTCGAGCGCTGGCACATGGACGCGGAGGCGCCGCCCTTCCACAGGAAAGTGGTGCGCAACGCCGGCCGCGTCGACCGGCGCAACATCGCGCGCATGTATGTGCCGGGGATCTTCTTCATGGAGACCCTGTTCTCACCTGCGGGCACCGGCGCCGAGAAGGGCAACCTCGCGCTCGCGAGGCAATATCGCAACTGCCAGTTCTTCACGCCCGAGACCAAGCGCTCGACGCACTTCTTCTGGGATTACCTGCACGATTACGAGCTGCAGGACCCGAACATCGCGCTTTCGCTCAACAAGAGCATGATCGAGGGGTTCATGGAGGACAAGTTCATCATCGAGGGACAGCAGGAAGTGCTCGACGCCGATCCAAACTTCAAGATGAACGCGATCGTGGCGGATGCGCCGCTCGCGCATTTCCGCCGCACGCTCGGCCGCCTGATCGACGCCGAGCGCCAGGCGCTGCAGCCGGCGGCCGCATGAGGGCCGCGATCGTACTCGTGCTGCTCGCGGCCGGCTGCTCGACGGTCGCGGATCCGCACGCGCCGACGACGGTCATCGCGAGCGAGGAGGGCGGCGCCATCACTCTGAAGCACGGCCAGCGGCTGCACCTGCCGCTCGCCGCCGAGCCCGGCGGGCAATACGAGTGGCGGCTGGCCGAGCCGCCCGTGCGCGCGGTCCTCGCGGAAGGTCCGGCCGACGAAAGCGGGTTCAACTTCACTCCGGTGCGCAGCGGCGAGGAGCGGCTGCGGCTCGAGTATCGACCGGTGGGCGGCGAGGGCGCGCCGCAGCGCATCGTCTCGTACGACGTCACGGTGCCGGAGACCGACTTGCACACCTGGTTGCGGTCGCTCTTCGGCAAGCGCCCGCAATAAGCGCCTGCTAGCGCTGGACGCTCACCCCTTGCATCAGGTCGGTTAGCTTTTTCATGTCGCGCTCCAGGATCGCCTGCAGCTCGGCGGGCGCGCAGCCGTCGGGCTCTGCGCCGTCGGCGGCGACGCGCTCGACGAAGTCCGGCCGCCTGATCGCGCGTTGCACCGCGGCGTGCACGGTACCCACGATCGCGGCCGGCGTATGCGCGGGCGCGAGCAGCCCGAAGTAGCCGGTCATCTCGAAGCCGGGCACGCCGGCTTCCGCCACCGTGGGATAGTCGGGCACCACGCTCGAGCGCCTGGCCGTGGTGACGGCGAGCGCCTTGAGCTTGCCGCTCTTCGCATGGTGCAGCGACGACACCATGCTCGCGAACATCATGTCGACCTGGCCGCCGAGCACGTCGGCGAGCGCGGGGCCCGCGCCGCGATAGACCACGTGCGTCATCTCGATGCCGGCGGCGCGCTTGAGTAGCTCTGCGCTGAGATGCGCGGTGCTGCCGATGCCGCTCGAGGCGTAGTTCAGCTTGCCGGGATTCGCTTTCGCGTAGGCAATCAGCTCGCCTACCGAGCTCACCGGCAGCGACGAGCGCACCACCAGCAGGAACGGCGCCGAGGCGATGTTCGTGATCGGTGCAAAGTCGCGCAGCGGGTCGTACGGGCCGTTTTTCTCGAGCACCACGTTCGAGGTGAAGCTCGACGAGGCGAGGAAGAGCGTGTAGCCGTCCGGCGGCGCCTTGGCGGCGATGCCCGCGCCGATCGAGCCGGCGGCGCCGGGCCGGTTGTCGACCACGACCGGCTGCCCGAGCTCCTCGCCCAGTCCCGGCGCGAGCGTGCGCGCCATGATGTCCGTCGCGCCGCCGGGCGCGAGGCCGACGATCAGCCGCACCGGCTTGGCGGGGTAGGGCTGCGCCAGCGCGAAATGCGCAACCAGGGCGAGCAGCGCTGCGAACGCGCGGGTCATGCGCCATGTATACCTCACTAGAATGGGCCATGGCGCGAAACGGCTATCGCATTTTCGACTCCGATACGCACGTCGGTCCCTACATGGATGTGCTCGAGCGCTATCTGGCGCGCGAGGACCAAGCCAGGCTCGGCGGCTGGGAGCAATTCAAGTCGAAAAGCAAGGGTCACGTCGTGTACACGAAGGGCCAGCGCCGGTATCTGCGCAGGCTCGGCACGGCGCACGCCGAGCCCGACAAAGGCGCGTATATGGCGGGGTTTACCGGGGCCAAGCGCAGCCGTGAACCTTCGGAGCTCGGCGATCGCGATCCCGCCGAGCGCATCAAGGACCTTGACTTCGAGGGCGTCGACGTGAACCTCACCCTGCCCTCGGGCTGGTTCGGCACGTGGACCGCTGGCGATGACGTCGCGCTCGAAACGGCGATGTATCGCGCGTACCACCGCTGGATGAGCGACTACTGCGGTGCATATCCCGACCGTCTCGGCGGCGTAATCCTCGTCGGCACGCGCGACGTGCAATCGGGCCTCGAAGAAATCAGGCGCTGGGGAAAATCGCGCTGGGCCTGGGCGGTGATGGCGTATGCACCGTACGGAGTGCCTCTCGACCATCCGGATCTCGAGCCGGTGTGGGCGGCGGCGCAGGACCACGACCTCGCGGTCGTGCTGCACACCTTCACGGTGATGCCGCCGTACGCGCCCGGCGGCCTCGATACGTGGGAGAACCTGTGGCTGCAGCGTTCGGCCGCGCATCCCTGGTGCGGCATGCGCAACATGGCGGCGCTGATCGGCGCGGGCGTGATGGACCGTTATCCGCGGCTGCGGGTGGCGACGCTCGAAGCGGGACACGGCTGGTTGCCGTTCTGGATGAGCCGCATCGACGAGCACGCCGAAACGATTGCCGCCGCGCTGCCGCCGCTCAAGGCGAAGCCCAGCGGCTACGTGAAGAGCGGGCGCTATTTCCAGAGTATCGAAATCCCGGAAGGTGAGAAGCTCACCAACGCGGTGATCGATCTCGTGGGCGAGGATGTGCTGATGTACGCGTCGGACTATCCGCACGGCGAGTGCCATTTCCCGCAGTCGGCCGAGCGGGTGCTCGCCTGGGACATGCCCGAGCGGCGCAAGCGCAAGCTCTTCTGGGACAACGCCGTGCGCCTTTACGCGCGCTGTGGCCTCCACTAGCCAGCGCAAGCGGCTGCGGCTGCGCGAGCTGCTGGCACGGCGCGATCGTGTGCTCGCGGTGCTCCATCCGCCGACCGCGGCGCTCGCGCGCATCATGGAGCAGGCGGGCTGCGAGGCGGGATTCGTCGGCACCTCCGCCGTCGTCGGCGGCTACACCGGCCTCGCGGATGTCGGCACGGCGACGATGACCGAGTGCGTGCAGATCGGCGAATGGATTGCCGGCGCCGTCGATTTCCCGGTCATCCTCGACGGCGACAACGGCCATGGCGGCATCATGGCGGTGCGGCGCCTGGTGCGCGAATGCATCGAGGCCGGCCTCGCGGGCGTGCGCATCGACGACCAGCCGATCGAAGGCAAGCGCCGCACGCAGTCTGCCGGCGTGCAGATCGCGCCGCTCGAGCAAGCGATCGCGCGCTATCGGGCCGCGGTGGACATGCGCAATGAGCTGGATCCTGCGTTCGTCATCATGGCCCAGTGCTATGCGCGCGATGCGGTGA
>DASSLQ010000172.1:0-13806 GCA_035689325.1 Burkholderiales bacterium
GTTTCGTGCTGGGCGACGAGGTGATCCGCAACCCGAAGATGTACTTCGCCGACCTGCACAAAGATATGCCGCGCGACAGGTTCCTTTTCTGGCAGTTCGAGGTATACGAAATGCCGGACATGATAGTCGGCGCGGATTTCCTGCATGCTCACCGCATGCTCGTCGCCCCTCGGCACGGAAAGCTCTTCTTTACTTACGAGGGCGGCACGGTTTTTCCGATGCGCCCCGCCCAGCCCTGCTCAGAGCAGACGGTTGAACCAAAGCAGTGACAGCCCCGCGGCGACGAGCGCGAGCAGCGCCGCCACGCCGGTGAAGAACGCGGTGACTTCGGTCTCCTTCTTCTCCAGCACCAGCTTCGAGTTCAGCCCCTCGTAGATCTTCTTGAGATCGGGCGCGTTGCCGGCGAAGAAGTATTCGGCGCGCGTGAGGTCCGCGATCACCTTGAGCGCGTCTTCGTCCAGGCGCACGCGGATCGACCAGCCTTCGCCGGTGAGGATCTGGCCGTCGGGCGTTCCCACGCCGACGGTGAACACGCGCACGCCGCGGTCGGCCGCAAGGCGCGCCGCGTCCACCGGATCGGGGCCGGTCGTGGTCTGGCCGTCGGTGAGGAGGATGATTACCGCCGATTTGTACGACCCGGGCGGCACGGGCTTTTGCTCCGGCCTGGCCGGCGCGTGCAGCAGCGCGGGCGGGCGCGAGCCGCCGGCGGCGGCGCCACCGGGGACCATCGGCAACGGCACCTTCAGGTCGAAGTCCTGCTCGGGAAAGATCGCTTTCAGCGATGCGAGGATGCCGCTTCCCACCGCGGTGGCGTTCTGCAGCTGCAGTTGCTCGATGGCTGCGTACACGTCGTCGCGGTTCTGCGTTGGCGCCTGCACCAGCGCCGCGCTGCCGGCGAACGCCACGACCCCGATGCGCGTGTTCTTGGGCGTCTGCTTGACGAACGCGCGCGCCGCCGCCTGCGCTGCGGCGAGCCGCGTCGGCTTCACGTCGTCGGCGCGCATGCTGCCTGAGACGTCCAGCGCGAGGATCACGGTCTCGTGCTGCGAGGGCAGCGTGACCACCGCCGCCGGGCGCGCAAGCGCCACGATCATCACCGCGAGCGCCGCGAGGAACAGCGCCGGCGGCACATGGCGGCGTACGCTCTGGCGCGCGCCCAGCGCCTCTCTAAGGAGGCCGAAGTTCGAATAGGCGAGCGCCGTCTTCTTCTTGCGACGCAATAGCGCGACGTAGACGATTACGAGCAGCGGTAGCACTGCCAGCAACCACAGCGCGTCGGGCCAGAGAAAGGTCATTGTCAGAAAGGCGGCAGGCCGGCCGCGCCTGCCGCGATCTCGATGGGCACGGCAAAGGCGATGCCGGCGAAGCCCGCCTTCTCCGACGGCGCGAGGATCGCGGTCACGATGCCGATGACTTCACCCGCGGCGTTGACGAGCGGGCCGCCCGAGCTGCCGGGATTCGCCGCGGCGTCGAACTGGATGAGCTCCTTCAGCACCCGGTCGCCCTGCGGCGAGTGGTATTGGCGGTGCAGGCCCGAAATCACGCCATGGGAAACGGACGGGCCGATGCCGTACGGAAAGCCCACTGCCGTGACGTGCTCGCCTTCGGTCAGATGTTTCGCCGAGCGCAGCGTCGCCGCCTTGAGGTCGTCGGGAATGTCACGCGCCTGGAGCACCGCGAGATCGTGATCCGGCTGCGTGCTCATGACGCTGGCATCGCTCTCCAGCCCGTCCTCGAACTCCACGCGGATACGGCTCGCGCCCGAGACGACGTGCAGGCTGGTGAGGATGACGCCGCGGTCGATGATCACCACGCCGCTGCCGATGGCGCGCGGCGCGTGCTCGTCGTGCTCCGGATCGTCGCCCGCACCGCCACCTGAGGCGCGCACGCGCACGATCGAGCTGCGCACCGCCTGGTAGGCTTTCATCGCGGGCGATGGCACCGGCTTCGTTTCGAGCGTGCGCGCGACTGCCTGGTCGATGTCGTCCTGCGTCAGCGCGGGTGCCGCGGGCGTGAACGAAGCATGCAGCGCGACCAGCGCAACGGCGACGAGCGCGCCGCTCGCGATGAGCAACGGCTTTTCCGCGCGCTTGTAGAGGGACCACCACGCGCGCCTGCGGGGTTCCGCGACGTTGCCTCTAGTAGTGTCGGGTAGCGATGCGGGCTCGACCGCCGGCCGTGTAGTTGTTTTCCTTGCGCCGGCGGCGCTGTAGAAGCCTCGTCTCATGTCGCTGCGACTGCTATGAGTCTGGACCGCTTACCGGCGCGCTCGTTCTAGCGCGCGGCGCCGCGCTCCATGAGCCGCTTGGAAGCAATTCCCGAACCGGAATTCGGGGACGGAGCCCGAATTAGATCGGGCTCCGTCCCCGAATTGCTATGGGTAGTGGACGTCCTGCGGTGCGTTGTCCGGCAGCGGAATGAACTCGGTCTCGCCGGGAATCGGCGCGAAGCGGCGCGCCTTCCAGTCGGCGGCGGCCTGCACGATGCGCTCCTTGCGGCTGGCGACGAAGTTCCACCACAGGAAACGCTCGCCATCGAGCGGCTCGCCGCCGAGGATCAGCACGCGCGCCGCGCTGCGCGCGCGGATGCGTGCCGGCGCCGCGTTGGCGAACACGAGCATCCGCCCCGGTGCATGCGATTCACCATCGTGCTCGATTTCGCCATCGATGATGTACGCGGCACGATCCGCGTGTGCCGCCTCGAGCTCGAGCGTCGCACCGGCGGCGAGCGTCGCGTCCGCGTAGAGCATTGGGCTCAGCGTCGCCACCGGCGAGCGCGCGCCGCGCCACTCGCCCAGGATGAGCCGGATGCGCACATTGCGCTCTTCCAGCACGGGAAGCTGCGCGGCCGGCGTGTGCTCGAAGCGCGGCGCGACCTCCTCGTCTTTTGCTGGCAGGCCCACCCAAAGCTGGATACCGGCGAGCCGCGCGCCGCTTGCGCGAAGCTCGGCCGGCGTACGCTCCGAATGCGCGATGCCGCGCCCGGCGGTCATCCAGTTCACGTCGCCCGCGCGGATCGGCTGCACGGTGCCGAGGCTGTCGCGATGCAGGATCTCGCCCTCGAAGAGATACGTCACCGTCGCGAGGCCGATATGCGGATGCGGCCGCACGTCGAGCCCCTTGCCCGGCGCGAGCGCCACCGGGCCCATCTGGTCGAAGAACACGAACGGGCCCACCGCGCGCTTGCGCGCCGCGGGCAGCACCCGGCGCACTTCGAAGCCCCCACCGAGGTCGCGCGTGCGGGGTACGAGCAAAGCTTCGAGCATGTGCGACAAAATAGCACCATGCCGGTCCAGCCGCCGCTCAGCGACATTGCACATATCATCCAGCTCGCGATCGCCCCGGTGTTCCTGCTGACCGCCGTCGGCACGGTCCTCAACGTGCTCGCCAACCGCCTCGGGCGAACGGTGGACCGGCGCCGGGTGCTGACCGCCGCCCTGGCGCGCCTGGAAGCCGCCGCGGCCGCGACGGCGCGCGCCGAGCTGAACTGCATCGAGCAGCGCGCGCGGCTCTCCTACGTGTCGATCTCGCTCGCGGTGACCTCTGCGCTTCTGATCTGCGTGCTGATCGCAATCGCGTTCGTCAACGCGCTCGTCGCGGTCAACCTCGCGCAGCTCGTGGCAATCCTCTTCGTGCTCGCGATGCTGGCACTGATCGGCAGCCTCACCGTGTTCCTGCGCGAGATCTTTCTCGGCGTCAACACGCCGCGTTGCTCCGTCCTCTAGGAAACCACCATGGCCAAGCTGCGCCACATCGCCATCACCGTCCCCGATCCCGAGCGCGCGGCCGAGTTCTATATGCGCGCCTTCGGCCTCGAGCGGGTCGGCACGACCGACTGGGAAGGCGCGCACGGCGTCTATCTCTCGGACGGTGTGATGAACATCGCGCTCCTGCACTATCGCAAGGAGGAGTACGCCGGCGCGCGCGGCTGCGACTTCGTCGGCCTGCATCATTTTGGCTTCATCGTCTCCGACGTGCCCGCGGCGCGCGCGGCCATCGAGGCCGCGGGCGGCAGGCACTGGATGGGCGAGCCCGCCGCCGGCGGCGGCTTCTACGAAGTGAAGTATCACGACCCCGATGGCGTCGCGTTCGACATCACGGCGCGCGGCTGGAAGGGCGCGCGCTAGACTCGGCTTCGAGGAGGCTCACATGGCAAGACCCCCGTTCCATGCCGACCAGGTCGGCAGCCTGCTGCGCCCGCAGGAGCTGCGCGAGGCGCGCGCCAAGGCTAAAGCCGGCGAGCTCGACGCCGGCAAGCTGCGCGCGATCGAGGACGCCAGCATCGCGCGCGCGGTGAAGAAACAGGAGCAAATCGGCCTGCAGGCGATTACCGACGGCGAGTTCCGGCGCGACTTCTGGCACCTCGATTTCCTCAAGCAGCTCGACGGCATCGCGCTCGTGCCGGTCACCGGCATGACCTTCAAGGCCGAAGACGTGCCGCCGATGGCGAGCGTCACCGGCAAGGTCGCGTGCTCGCGCCCGATCATGGTCGAGCATTTCCGCTACCTGAAGTCGGTGACCCAGCGCACGCCGAAGTTCACCATTCCCTCGCCCGGCACCGCGCACATGCGCGGCGGCCGCAACGCCATCTCGCGCACGGCGTACCCGGATCTCGAGGAATTCTGGGCGGACATCGGCGCCGCGTACCGCAAGGCGATCCGCCATTTCTACGACGCGGGCTGCCGCTATCTGCAGCTCGACGATGTCGGCTTCGCCTATCTCTGCGACGACAAGGTGCGGGAGAACTTCCGCAAGAACGGCGACGATCCGGCGACGCTCGCGCCGGCCTACGCGCGCGCCATCAACGATGCGCTGCGCGAGCGGCCTGCCGACCTCGCGGTCACCATGCACACCTGCCGGGGCAACTTCCGCAGCACCTGGTTCGCCGCCGGCGGCTACCAGGACGATGTCGTCGCCGCCATGTTCAGCGCAAACGTGGACGGCTTCTTCATGGAGTACGACAGCGAGCGCGCCGGCGGCTTCGGGCCGCTGCGCCTGCTGCCGAAGGGCAAGAAGGTGGTGCTCGGCCTGGTGACGACGAAGTCCGGCGCGCTCGAGCCGAAGGATGCGCTCAAGCGCCGCATCGATGAAGCGGCTCGCTACGTGCCGCTGGAAAACCTGTGCCTGTCGCCGCAATGCGGCTTCTCGAGCACGCACCACGGCAACGTGCTGAGCGAGGACGAGCAGTGGGCCAAGCTCGCGCGCATCGTCGAGGTCGCGGCCGAAGTCTGGCACTGAGCGCCTAAAGGCAGCTTTTCGAAGCGCTTGACAAGCCCGCGTCATTTCCATTATTCTGGAATCGTGGAAATGACGCATGCTGTCGACGCGCTCGCCGCGCTGGCGCAGGAAACCCGTCTCAAGGTCTACCGGCTGCTGGTCGAAGCCGGGCCGGAAGGACTCTCGGCCGGGCTCATCGGCGAAGAGTTGGATCTGCCGCCCGCCACGCTCTCTTTCCACCTCGCGCACCTCGCCCGGAGCGGTCTGGTGCGCAGCCGCCAGGAAGGCCGCTTCGTCATCTACAGCGCCGATTTCCAGAACATGAATGCGCTCGTCGGCTACCTCACCGAGAACTGCTGCGGCGGCCGCGCGTGTGCCCCCTCGACCCTTCGCAAAAGGAAGACCGCATGAAACGCTTTCACGTGCACGTTGCCGTAAACGATCTCGAGCAAAGCATCCGCTTCTACTCGGCGCTGTTCGGCGCCGCACCAGCGGTGACCAAACCTGACTACGCCAAGTGGATGCTCGATGATCCGCGCATCAACTTCGCGATCTCGAATCGCTCGAGCAAGACCGGTGTCAATCATCTCGGCCTGCAGGCCGACAACAGCGCCGAGTTGGACGAAATCGGCGCGCGGCTCGCCCAGGCCGATGTCGCGACGAGCGCCCAGAAAGGCGCGAGCTGCTGCTATGCGAAGAGCGACAAGTACTGGACCGTCGATCCGCAGGGCGTGGCGTGGGAGTCGTTCCATACGTTGGACAGCATTCCCGTCTTCGGAGAGGACGCACGCGCCAAGCCGGATAACGCGCCGGCCAAGGCCGCGGGCAGCTGCTGCGCGCCCGCGACGCAGAAGGCGGCCGAGAAGGCGACGTCCTGTTGCTGAACGTTCTCTTCCTCTGCACCGGCAACTCGGCGAGGTCGATCCTCGCCGAAGCCTATCTCAACCACGCGGGCCGCGGGCGCTATCGCGCTTACAGCGCCGGCAGCGATCCCACGGGCAAGGTGAATCCGTTCGCGCTCGAGCTGCTCGGCAAGAGCGGGCTCGCGACGAGCGGTGCGCGCTCGAAGAGCTGGGATGAGTTCGCGCGGTCAAGCGCGCCACACATCGAGTTCATTTTCACGGTGTGCGACTCCGCTTCGGCAGAGACTTGTCCCGTGTGGCCGGGCCGTCCGGTCACGGCGCACTGGGGCGTGTTCGATCCGGCCGCCGTCGGCGGCAGCGACGACGATAAGCGCCGCGCATTCAAGGAAGCCTTTAGCGCGCTCGCGCGCCGCATCGATCTGTTCCTCGCGCTGCCGGTCGAAAAGCTCGAGCCGCGTTCGCTCAAGAAGAAGCTGGACGAGATCGGCCGAGCATGAACGCTACGGCGGCCGCGGCGATCGCCGACGCAAGACCGACGATCGGCCTCGTCGAGCGCTGGCTCACGCTGTGGGTACTTGCCTGCATCGTGGCGGGCATTGCGCTCGGCAAGCTGGCGGCGGGAGCGGTGCAGGCGCTGGGCCGGCTCGAAGTGGCCCGGGTCAACGTGCCGGTGGGCTTGCTGATATGGGTAATGATCATCCCGATGCTGATGAAGATCGACTTCCGCGCGCTGCACGAGGTGCGGCGGCATTGGCGCGGCATCGCGGTCACCGTGAGCGTGAACTGGGCGGTGAAGCCGTTTTCGATGGCGCTGCTCGCCTGGATCTTTGTGCGCCGCGTCTTCGCGCCATGGCTGCCGGCGGCGCAGCTCGACAGCTATGTCGCGGGACTGATCCTGCTCGCGGCGGCGCCGTGCACGGCGATGGTGTTCGTCTGGAGCCAGCTCACCAAGGGCGACCCCTATTTCACGCTCAGCCAGGTGGCGCTGAACGACACGATCATGATCTTCGCTTTCGCGCCCATCGTCGGCTTGCTGCTCGGCCTGTCTTCGATCGTCGTGCCGTGGGACACGCTGTTCACGTCGGTCGCGCTCTACATCGTATTGCCGGTTCTCCTGGCGCAGGCGTGGCGCACATTGCTGCTGCGGGCAGGCGCCGCGCGCCTCGACGCCACGCTCGCACGGCTGCAACCCTACTCGTTCGTCGCGCTGCTCGCGACGATAGTGCTTCTGTTTGCATTCCAGGGCCGGCAGATCCTGACGCAACCGCTGATCATCGCCCTGCTCGCGATACCGATCGTGATCCAAGTCTACTTTAACGCCGCGCTCGCCTACTGGCTCAACCGGCGGCTGGCCGTCGCGCACAGCGTCGCGTGCCCGTCGGCGCTCATCGGCGCGAGCAACTTCTTCGAGCTCGCGGTAGCGACCGCGATCACGCTGTTCGGCTTCAATTCCGGAGCGGCGCTCGCGACCGTCGTCGGCGTGCTGGTCGAGGTGCCGGTGATGCTCTCCGTGGTGCGTATCGTAAACACGACACGCCGCTGGTACGAGCGCGGCGTATTACCGTGAGGAGAAGACATGGAAGAGACCGACATCAAGACCGTCCGGCCGGCCTGCTAACGGTCAATCGGCCTGTCGCAAACGGCAGCCGGGTTATGTAGCGGGCCCCCGGTCATCGGCTCCGTTGGCGCGAACCGCGGGCGGGCTGCGCTGTCCATGGGGCATGGCACGCACCGAACTCACGCAGGAGTGGAAGGACTGGGTCGCGCACAACGTCGCGCGCGGCTGCTCGATCACCGATCTCTACAACACCCTGGTGCGCGAGGGCTTCGCGCCGGAGGCGGCCGAGCGCGAGCCGAACATGAGGATGGTCGCGCTGAAGCGCTTTCCGTCCGATCGCCTCGAGCTCTACACGGCCGAGCGGTTCCTGCTGCCGCAGGAGTGCCAGGAGCTGATCGCGATCATCAAGCGCCGCCTGCGTCCCTCGACCATCAGCCACGACGGCACGGCGGAGGCTTCGTTCCGCACCAGCCGCACCTGCGACCTCGTCGGCGGCGAGCCGGCGGTGCGCGCGCTCGACGAGAAGATCTGCGGCGCGATGGGCATCGCTCCAGCGATGGCCGAGCCGAGCCAGGGCCAGTACTACGAGATCACGCAGGAGTTCAAGCCTCATACCGACTACTTCGAGTCGTATGAGCTCGAGCGCAACTCGACGCCCACGCTGGGACAGCGCACGTGGACGTTCATGGTCTACCTCAACGATGTTGAAGCCGGGGGCGAGACTGCCTTCGTCAACCTCGGGCTCGTCATTCCACCCAAGCAAGGCACGGCGGTGCTCTGGAACAACCTGCGGCCGGATGGCAGCGGCAACTACGACACGCTGCATCACGGCATGCCGGTGAAGGCAGGCTACAAGGCGATCATCACGAAGTGGTTCCGGCGGCCGCGCCAGCCTTGAAGAAAGCCGAGGTTGCCCTCACATAGAATCGACCATGACCATCCGTAACGTTCAGCAAATCATCCAGTCGATCCCCGCCTCCGACGGCGCGGGCGTGAAGCTGCGCCGCAGCCTCGGGCAATCGCAATACGCGCGGCTCGATCCGTTCCTGATGCTCGACGAGTTCTCCTCGGACGACGCGGCGGATTACATCGCCGGATTTCCGGCGCACCCGCACCGCGGCTTCGAGACGGTGACCTACATCCTCGACGGCCACATGCTGCACGAGGACCATCTCGGGAACAAAGGCAACCTCAGGTCGGGCGGCGTGCAATGGATGACTGCGGGGCGCGGCATCATCCATTCCGAGATGCCGCAGCAGGACCGCGGCCGCATGCGCGGCTTCCAGCTCTGGATCAACCTGCCGGCGAAGGACAAGATGAGGCCGGCGAGCTACCGCGATCTCGAGGCGGCGGACATTCCCGAAGTGGCCCTGGCAGGCGGCGGAAAAGTGCGTCTCATTGCCGGCGACTACGCCGGCACGCGAGCCCCGGTGAGTCCGGGCGCCACCGATGCGACGTATTTCGACGTGCATCTGCCGGCCGGTGCGACGTTCAAGCACGCGGTCAAGGATGGCTACAACGCCTTCGCGTACGTGTACGAAGGCGCGCTCGACGCCATCCCGGAGCACAGCGCGGCGGTGTTCAGCACCGAGGGCGAGGTGCAGGTGAGAGCCGGTGCGCAAGGCGCGCGCTTCCTGCTGCTCGCCGGCCGGCCGCTGCGCGAGCCGGTCGTGCAGTACGGTCCCTTCGTCATGAACACGCGCGAAGAGATCGAGCAGGCGATTCGCGACTACCAAAACGGCACGCTCGCGACCAGCTGATCCCAACGAAAAGCAGTAGGCTGGACATCCCCATCCAACAACCCCGAGGGAGACGTCCATGCGGAGCAGCCTGCTTTTCCTTGCCGCGCTGATCACGACGCCGGTGTTTGCCCAGAGTGGCAACAACCTGGAGATCATCAACCACCCGAACTACGACAAGAGCGTGTTCATGCCGTTTTCGCCGGCGATCAAGGTGAAGAGCGGCAAGCTGCTCTGGCTCGCCGGCGGCACGGCGCTGCCCGTCTATCACGACCATCCGCACAAGCGCGACGAGGTGGTGAAGTACCTCAAGAACGACCTCGAGGCGCAGGTGCGCCAGTCGATGGACGGCATCATGCAGACGCTGAAGGCGGCGAACGCGTCGCCCAAGGACGTGGTGCACGTCTTCATCTTCCGTACGCGGCCGCGCATGGGCGACATCGGCAAGGCGAGCGCGATCGTCAACTCGTACTTCGCGCCTTACAACCACAAGCCGGCGACGACCAACATGGCCGTGCTCGAGCTCGGCGAGCCCGAGCAGCTGGTCGAGATCCAGGTCGTTGCGGTGGTGGACAACTAACCGGGAGCACTGAAGCCGTCGCCCCCGCGTTCGCGGGGCGACGAGCTATTCAGCGAGCGGGCTGGGCCGCAGCTGGAAGCGCACCACCTTCGAGCGCGTGCCCTTGCCGCCTTCCATGTGGAAAGGCGCGCGTGTCGCCACGGTCGACCACAGGCCGCGGCCTTTCCAGCCCTTTTTCGCATCATCGATGCGGCCGTCGAGCCACTTCGCGTAGTAGCCGAGCGGATACGGCACGCGCAGGATGACGAACTTGCCGTCGACCAGTGCCAGCAGGCCTTCGTTGAGGTTGCCGGTGGCGATAGGGACGTTCTTGCCCAGCCCGAAAGTATCGAACTGGTCGACCCAGGTGTAATAGCTCGACTCTGCGCTGCCCTGATCGGGCACGCCCTTGAACTGCGGCCCGGGGAACGGGTACAGCGTCCAGCCTTCCGCGCAATGCTTGCCCGTGGCGCTCGGCCCGTTCAGCGGGCCTTTGCATTTGCGGCGGTCGAAGCTCGCGAGGTGTCCGCTCGAGAGCGAAGTCCAGAAGACGCCGTCGCGATCGATGTCGCCGCCGCGCGGCCCATAACCGGGCAACGGCGGCTCGTAGATCTCGGTGAGCGCAGTGTGCGTCGGGTCCGGGCCGGGATTGACGCGCACGACATAGCCGGGAAAGGTGCGTGCCGTGCCCCACACGGTGCCGTCCGCGGGATTGACGGCGACCGAGTAGAGACCGGTGACGACGCGCTTGTCCTTGGTTGGATCCACCGGCTCGTTCGGCTCGACCCAGTCGTCGCGCTTGCCGTTGCCGTTGGTGTCGAGGATGAACGGCGTCCAGCCCTGCGCGCGTTCCTCGTCGCCGGTTTCGTCGAACGCCTTGCGGTTGAGCCAGCCGATCACCGGATTCGCCGCGCCGCCGGCGCTCGTCCAGAGCGTGTTGTTCGCGTCCTCGGCGAAGACGAGATGATGCGTGCTGAAGCAGGTGCTGATGAGCGTGAACTTGCCCGACTGCGGGTCGTACATCGAGAGGTGGCGGTTGGCGCGTTCCAGCGGAAAGACCTCGGCTGAGGGATGCTTCGAGCCCTTGCGGCAGAAGTCGGGGTTCTGCGGCGGCCGCACGCGCGCCGTGTACCAGACGCGGCCGCGCTCGTCGAGCATCGGGTTGTGCGTGGTGGTGTGGCTGTCCCAGAGCGGCTTCGCGCCCCAGTACGGCGAGGGCGCCATCGGCTCATCTTTCGATGAAGGCGTCTCGGGATCGCGCACCGGATGCTCCATCTCGGTGGCGACGTGCGATCGCGGATCGAGCACCGGCAGCATGTCGGTGCTCTCTTCCGTCGTGCCGTAGATCCTGCCGTACGCGTTGAGCGTCGGGTTCCGCTTGTCGGTGGAGATTTCGTCGTGCAGATAAGCGCGCGGGTTGCTCCAGTCCCAGACGGTGACCACGACGTTGCGCTCTGGACCCTGCGGGCGCGGCGGCCGCTCCGCGGGGATTTCGCCGGCGGCGACGCGATCGGTCCAGTCGGCGAACTGCCTGAGCATGCGGTCCGCATCCGTCCGCGCGAGCACGTTGATCATCGAGGTCATCGCCTGGCCGGAGGTGATGCGGCGTGCCCAGGCTTCCTGCGACGACTTGAAATGGCCGAGAGCCTGCGGCACGGTGCGCGTCGCCGCGGTGCCCATCGCATGGCAGCCGACGCAGCCGTTCGACTTCACCGCGTCGAGCCACTCGTGCTGGCTCGCGCTCTTTCCGATCGGAAACTCCTTCGGCTCCGGGATGCCGAGCATCGAATACCAGTAGATCGACGGGTAATACTGCGCGGCCGAGCCCTGGTTCGGCGCGACGGCGGCCTTCAGGCGCAGCCGGTCGCCGGGTCGCGCCTTTACCTTCTTGGAATCGACCAGGCCGTAGCCGCGCACCCAGACGCGGTAGCTCGCCTTCGGCAGTTCGGGGATCAGGAAGCGACCGTAATCGTCGGTGACGACGATCTTCGCGAACTTGGTCGGCAGGTCCTGCGTCTCGGCGATCACCCAGACGCCCGCTTCGGCCGTGCGCCCATTCGTGACCACGCCGCGGATCGCCTGGGCGCTCACCGCGCCGGCGACTAGAGCCAGCGGAAGCGCCAGCAGACGAAAAATGGCGACTGTCACCATTTATGCGGGGGCCGCAGCCGGCAGCGGCCGCGCTTCGCGGATCGGCAGGTGCACCGCCGCCGCGCCGAGGCAGAGCGCGATGTCGGCCCACCACATCCAGTCATAGCTGCCGGTCGCCTCGAAGGCCTTGCCGCCGAGCCAGGCGCCGAGGAAGCCGCCGACCTGGTGCGAGAGGATGACGATGCCGAAAAGCGTCGCCAGGTAGCGCGTGCCGTGGAGCTTGGCGACCAGGCCGATGGTCGGCGGCACGGTAGAGAGGTAGGTGAAGCCGATGGCCGCGGCGAACAGGAAGAACACGACCGGCGTCTTCGGCGAGAAGAAGAACACCAGAATGATCAGGGCGCGCGCGAAGTACGTACCGGCGAGCGCCATCTTCATGCGGCGCGCCTGGATGTATTTTCCGATCCAGAGGCTGCCGAACATGTTGAACAGGCCGATGATCGAGAGCGACCATGCCGACACGCTCGCCGGCAGCTGGCAGAAGGCGACGATGCCCGGCAGATGCGTGGCGATGAACGCGATGTGGAAGCCGCAGGTGAAGAAGCCGGCGGTAAGCAGCAGGTAGCTCGGGTCGCGGAACGCGCCGCGCACGGCCTCGCGCAGCGTGCCGGCGCCGAGATGGGCGCCGGCGTGCAGCGGGCCGGACGGCGTGATGAAGAGCACGAGCGGGAGGGCCACGAGGCCGAGCGCGCCGACGATGAGAAGCGCCGGCTGCCAGCCGGCGACGCCGATGAAAAGCTGCGCGAGCGGCACGATCACGAACTGCCCGAGCGAGCCGCCGGCGCCGATGATGCCGTTCGCCATCGAGCGCTTCGCTTCCGGGATCCAGCGCGCGACAGCGGAGGCGAGCTGCGCCGGGCCGCTGGTGCTCGCACCGGCGGCGGCGATGATGCCGATCACCACGATCAGCGACCAGGCGCTCGAGGCGAACGGCATGAGCGCGGTGCCGAGCGCGAGGCAAAGCGAGCCCGCGAGCATCACGCGGCGCGGCCCCCAGCGGTCGGAGACCGCCCCGGCGAGCGGCTGGCCGATGCCCCACATGAGCTGCGCAACGCCGAACGCGAGGCTGATGGTGGCGTAGCCGACGCCGGTCGCCGAGTTGATGGCGCTGATGAAGAGCGGCTGCGCGGTGCGGATGCCGAGCGCAAGCCCGAAGATCGCGCCGGCGGCGAGCGCGAGCGCCATGAAGCTGCGGTTGGTCATAGGACGAACGGCTGCATCTTAGCGCGCATGTCCGCCGGAATCGGCAGCGCGCGCCAGGTGTCGAGCGAAACGAGCGCGACCTGGCGTTTCGCGCGGAACTTTTCCTCGCCGCCGATCGCGAGCTCCAGGCGCAGCGTGTCGCCGAGATGCGCCGGGCGGAACAACTCGCAGCCGGTGTTGACCGAGGGCGTCGCGAAACCAGTCTTCGACCACGCCGCCGACCATGTCGAAGAAGTTCACGAAATAAACGATGCCCGCGGGGTCGCAGTGCGAGAAG
The DNA here is from genome assembly GCA_035689325.1 of Burkholderiales bacterium. GTDB lineage: Bacteria > Pseudomonadota > Gammaproteobacteria > Burkholderiales > SG8-39 > SCGC-AG-212-J23. The sequence continues at coordinate 13,567 of DASSLQ010000172.1, forward strand.
CGGATCAGCCGCTCGCGGGCGAACGGCGTTGTCATTAGGCGAGGAACGTCGTCGTCCCCGCGAAAGCGGGGACCCAGTCTATTCGAAAGCCATGGATTCCCGCTTTCGCGGGAATGACAGTTCGCCGCATTCCTACAGGATGCGGTTGAACCAGGCGAGCGACAGCAGCCCGGCGATGAGCACCAGAGCCGCGGCAGCGGCGGAGAAGAGCGCGCCGATCTCGGTCTTCTTCGTCTCCAT
>DASSLQ010000173.1:0-5073 GCA_035689325.1 Burkholderiales bacterium
TCCTCGCCGTCCTGCGGCACGCAGGCGATGCCGATGCTCGCGCCGGAATTCACCTGGTACTCGCCGATGCGGTAAGTCTTGCCGAGCTCATGCAGGAGCTTCTGCGCCACCGCGGCGCCCTCGCGCGGCTCGGCGATGTCCTGCAGCAGCACGCAGAACTCGTCGCCGCCGATGCGCGCGATGAAGTCGTCGCCGCGCACCGATGCTCTCAGCCGCGACGAGATGATCTTGAGCAGCGCGTCGCCGACATCATGGCCGAGCGTGTCATTCACCGTCTTGAAGTTGTCGAGGTCGATGAACAGCAGCGCCGCCGTCTTGTGGTGGCGCCGCGCGTGCGCCACCGCCTCGCGCGCGCGCTCGGAGAACATCGCGCGGTTGGGGAGTTGCGTGAGGGTGTCGTGGTGCGCGAGGAACTCGAGGCGCCGCGCGTCGTGCTGCAGCTGGATCGCCGCGTAGCGCAGGTCCTCCTGCGCGCGCTTGAGCTGCGTGACGTCGTTCGCCAGCATGTAGAAGCCGAGCACCTCGCCGCCGGCGTCGAGATGCGGCACGCACGAGACCTGCAGCGCCCGGCGCCGGCCGCCCTCGCCGTGCGCGAGCTCAAACTGCACGCTCGCGCCGGCGAGCACGCGCTCGATGTCGGGCCGCATGCGGCCGTAGGCCTCGTCGCCGAAGATCTCGGCGATGGTGCGCCCGTGCATGCGCTCGTGCGCGATGCCGAACCAGTCGTCGTAGGTGCGGTTCGAGAACCGGTAGCGCTGCTCGCGGTCGACGTACGAAATGAGCGCCGGCACGTTGTTGGCGATGAGGCGCAGGCGCTCCTCGCTCTCGCGCAGCGCGGCTTCCGCTTCCTCGGTGCGCTGCGCCGAGCGGCGCGTCATGATCACCGCGGAAGCGAGCAGCAAGGCGGCGCCCGCGATCAGCACGTGCAGCATCAGCTCGCGCGGCCAGGTCGCCACGCCCGCGAGCCACGCGCGCACCTCCGCTACGATCTCCGCACCTGCGGTGAAGATCAGGATCGCCGCGCCCAGCGCCACCAGCACGGGCGCGAGCGGGCGAGTGATGTACTTCATCGCGCGTATCATGGTCCGCCCGCCGCGCCGCGGCAATCGTTTTTATTCCCTAGGGTTATCGCTGTAGACGAATCAGGTACAGAGACGTCGTCGCAGGGCTACGTGCGATAATCCGTTCCCCGAAAGTCCCAGCGCTTCAGAGACAAAAACCTTGAGATGACCTACGTCGTCACCGAAGACTGCATCAAGTGCAAGTACATGGACTGCGTGGAGGTCTGCCCCGTGGACTGCTTCTACGAGGGCGACAACATGCTGGTGATCCACCCCGATGAGTGCATCGACTGCGGCGTGTGCGAGCCCGAGTGCCCGCCGAACGCGATCATCCCCGACTCGGACGGCAAGGCCGAGAAGTGGCTGAAGATGAATGCCGAGTTCGCCGTGAAGTGGCCCAACATCACCCGCAAGGGCACCCCGCCCCCGGACGCGGACGCGTACAAAGGTGAAGCCGACAAGTTCAAGAAGTACTTCACCCCTGAGCCTGGCAAAGGCGAATAGGGGCTTTGCCGCCCTCGCAGGCGGCGTGCTGCTGCTCGCTGCGTGCGCGAGCAATGACGGGCGCGGCCTCGTCCCCGGCCAGTCGACCGAGCACGACGTCCAGTCGATCATGGGCAAGCCGGTCGAGACCCAGGCGCTCGCGAACGGCGACACCGTGTACTGGTATCCCCAGCTGCCGTGGGGTCATGTGAGCTACGCGGCGCGCATCGGCCCCGACGGCCGCCTCCTCGCGTTCGAGCAGCGGCTCAACGGCGAGAACATCTCCAAGATCGTGCGCGGTCAGACCACGTCGAAGGAAGTGCGCGAGCTCCTCGGTCCCCCCTGGCAGCCCCAGCGCTACCCGAATCTCGAGCGCGATATCTGGACCTACCCGATGCGCCCTCCCGGATATGGCTTGCCGCAGTGGTACGTCGTGCAGTTCTCGTACGACGGCATCGCGCGCGAGATCTACCTGTTCGACGATCCGAGTTTCCAGCAGCCGGATCGCGGCGGCGGCCGCTGCTGCTAAGAGGGGATTGCGATTTGACCCCCTGATAAGGGGGTCGCGAGCCGAAGGCGAGCGGGGGGTTTAGAGTTTTAGCGCGTCCCGAATACGGTAACAGACGGCTTCGAAGTGCTGCATCACCTCGAGATTCGTGAATCGCAGGACCCGGACGCCTTTGGTTTCGAGCTCTGCCGTCCTGTGAGCGTCGCATCGCTCGCCGGCGGTCGTAAAGTGGCTGTCGCCATCCACTTCGATAACGAGCATCTCACGGGCACAGTAGAAATCCGCGATGTACTCCCCTAGGGGTTTTTGCCGCTTGAAGCGAATCGGCAACGCGCGCAGAAATTCGAACCAGAGCTTGCGCTCCGCCGGCGTCAGATCACGCCGCAGCATCCGAGCGGAGCGCTTGAGCCGTCGCCGATGATCGATGAACGGGGGATGCGCCACGCCTGAATAACGCATCTCGGCGGCGACGGTTAACAAGAGGCGGAAACCCCCCGCTCGCCTTCGGCTCACGACCCCCTTATCAGGGGGTCAAGGCGGCGAGGAGCTTCCGCAGTTCGGTCTTTAGAACCTTGCCGTAGTTGTTCTTCGGAAGTGCTTCCACGACGCGATATTCGCGCGGCCTCTTGAACCGAGCGATGTTGTCGAGACAGAGGCGGTCCAGCTCCTCGGTCGGGATCTTCTCTCTCAGCACCACAAAGGCAACGACCTCCTCGCCCCACTCGCTGTGCGGCCGCCCGACGACGGAGCATTCGGCGACCGCCGGATGGCGCAGCAGCACTTCCTCGATCTCGCGCGGGTAGATGTTCGAGCCGCCCGAGATGATCAGGTCCTTCGAGCGGTCGCGGAGGGTGAGGAAGCCGGCTTCATCCATGCTGCCGACGTCGCCCGTGTGCAGCCAGCCGCCGCGCAGGGCCTTGGCCGTCGCCTCCGCGTTCTTCCAGTAGCCGGCCATCACGCAGTCGGAGCGCGTGACGATCTCGCCGATCTCGCCCGCGGGCAATTCGCGCTCTTCGCCGTCGAAAACCTTCACCTCGCAGCCGGTGCGCGCGAAGCCGGCGCTTGCGAGCTTGTCCGCCATCGTGCGCTGGTGATAGCGCTGCGGCAGCCCGGTGATGGTCATCGGCGCCTCGCCCTGCCCGTAGAGCTGGTAGAGGCGCGGGCCGAAGAGCTCGATCGCGCGCAGCGCGTCGGCGACGTACATCGGCGCTCCGCCATAGATCAGCGTGCGCAGCCCCTTGGGCGAGCGCGCGCCTTTCGCAGCAAGCAGGCGCACGACCATCGTCGGCGCGGCGAACAACGAGGCGTTGCGCCAGTGATCGAGCAGCTCGTAGATCTCATCGGGCTCGAAATGGCCGCTCTCGGGAATGACGTTGGCTGCGCCGGCCGCGTAGTGCGGCAGCGCATAGCAGCCCGACCCGTGCGAGAGCGGCGCCGGATGCAGGATCGTGTCGCCCGGCAGGATCTGGTCGATGTCGGCGAAGTAGGCGTGCGTCTGGAACCAGAGGTTGCGATGCGTAAGCACCGCGCCTTTCGGGACACCGGTCGTGCCGCTCGTGTAGAAGAGCCACGCCGGGTCCTCCGGCTTCGCCGCGCTCGGCGCCCCCGCTGCCATGCGCAGGCTGGCGATTTCGCTCACCGGCGTTGCCTGCGGCAGCGCGGCTTCCAGGTCCGGCGTCACGAAGCAGGCCTTGGCGCCCGAGTTCTCCAGGATGTACGCGAATTCCTTGGGATGGAGCTTCGCGTTCATCGGCACCGCCACGAGGCCGGCGTGCCAGCAGGCGAAGAGGATCTCGTGGTACTCGGGGCAGTTCTTCATCGCGAGCGCGACGCGATCGCCCGCTTGCAGCCTCAGCCTGGCGGCGAAGCCTGCTGCCAGCTGCGCCACGCGCGCGGCGAGCTCGCCATAGGAGCACACGGCGTGTCTTCCGAGCGCGATCGCCGGCGCGTCAGGCTGCAGCCGTGCGCTGCGCAGTAAGAGATGCGCGAGATTCATCGATGCCAAAGAGCCGCGCGGCGTTGCGCGTCGTCTGCACCGCCAGCTCCTCCGGCGGCTGGCCGAGCGCGCGCGCCACGGTCTTCAGGATGTGCGGCAGGAACGCAGGCTCGTTGCGCCGCGCCTTCGGCTGAGGGTGCATGTCGCGCGGCGTGAGGTAGGGTGAATCGGTCTCGAGCAGCAGGCGATCCGCCGGGATATCGCGCACCAGGCGCAGCAGATGCGTGCCGCGGCGCTCGTCGCAGATCCAGCCGGTGATGCCGATATAGAGGCCGAGATCGAGGTAGGCGTGCAGCTCCTCGGCGTCGCCGGTGAAGCAATGTGCCACCGCCGTCTTCACGCCGTGCGCGCGCAGGATCTGCGCAAAGCGCGGATGCGCGTCGCGCGAGTGCAGGAAGAGCGGCTTGCCGAGCCCGAGCCCCGCCTCGAGCTGCGCGATGAACCATTTCTCCTGAGCGGGGTGCGGCGAGTAGTTGCGATTGAAGTCCAGGCCGCATTCGCCCAGCGCGACGCAGCGCGGATGCAGCGCGAGCTTGCGCAGCTCGGCAATCGTCTGCTCGTCGCAGTCGCGCGCATGATGCGGATGCACGCCCGCCGTGCAATAGAGATCGTGGCGATCCGCGATCGCGGCGGCGAGCCGGCTCTCGAGCACCGTGGTGCCGGTGACGATGATGGTGCCGACGCCTGCGGCACGCGCGCGCGCCACCACCGCGTCGAGATCGTCGTGGAAGCTCGTGTGCGTGAGGTTCGCGCCGATGTCGGTGAGGTGCATTGCTGCGAGTATAAATTCGCGGACAGGTCCGTAATTATGTCGTCACGCAGCTCTGCCCGTGAGCAACGCGAGCTGCTCGGCGCGATCGATGCCGGCGGCCGCCAGGCTTGCGGCGAACGCCGAGCCGGCCGCGATCATCGGCGCGACATCGCACTCGAGGAAGCAAAGGCGCCCGCCCGGCTCGCAGATGAAGTCGACGCGCGCCGCCCAGTTGACGGCGAAGAGCCGCGCGAGCATCGCCGCCGTCTCGCGC
>DASSLQ010000174.1:0-31615 GCA_035689325.1 Burkholderiales bacterium
GCTCATCGCCGAGCTCGAGCTCGAGCCCGCGGCGCTCGAGCGCCCGCTGCGCACGCTCTCCAAGGGCCTGACGCAGAAGCTCGGCCTCGCCGCCGCGCTCTCGCTCGAGCGCGAGCTCTACGTGCTCGACGAGCCGATGAGCGGGCTTGACCCCGCTGCACGGGTGGCGGTGAAATCGGTGCTGAGCCGCTTGAGCCGGGAGGGCCGCACCCTGTTCTTCACATCGCACGTGCTCGCCGACGTCGACGAGTTGTGCTCGTCGATTGCCGTGCTGGAGCGCGCGCGGCTGCGCTTTCGCGGCAGCCCGCGCGCGCTTTGCGAGCGCTACGGCGAGTCGACCCTCGAGCGGGCGTTCATGCGCTGCATCCGCGATGACGGGCGTGCGCTCCGCGCCTGAGCGCCTCGCGCAGGCGCGCGCCGCGCTCTTGCTCGTCGACGACGACCCGCTCATTGCGGAGGCGCTGAGCTTCGCCCTGGGCGCCGATTACGCCGTGCACGCGTGCGCCTCGCGCGCCGCCGCAATCGAGCTGGTGCGGCGCCTGGCGGCGCCGCCGCCGCTCGCGCTCGTCGACCTCGGCCTGCCGCCCACCCCGCATGCTCCCGACGAGGGCTTCCATCTGATCGCCGATCTGCTCGCGCATGCGCCGCAAATGAAGATCTTCGTGCTCTCGGGGCAGAACGACGCCGCCAACGCGCGCCACGCGCGCACGCTGGGCGCCTGGGAGTTCGTCGCCAAGCCGAGCGATCCGGCGCATCTGAAGCGGCTGCTCGCGCGCGCCCTGGCGGCGCCCGCGGGGAGCGACGTGGCGCTGGTCGGCGAAAGCCCCGCACTCGCCAAGTTGAAAAGCCAGATCGCGCAGTTCGCGCCCGCCCCCTACCCGGTGCTGATCGAGGGGGAATCCGGCAGCGGCAAGGAGATGGCAGCGAGGAGCCTGCATCGGCTCTCGCCCCGAGCCGAGCGCCCTTACCTCACGCTCAATTGCGCGGCGATCGCGCCGACGCTCGTCGAGCCGACGTTGTTCGGCTACGTGAAGGGCGCCTTCACCGGGGCGACCGGCAACAAGTCGGGCTATTTCGAGGACGCCGGCGACGGCACGCTGCTGCTCGACGAGATCGGCGAGCTGCCGCTCGACCTGCAGGCAAAGCTGCTGCGCGTGCTGGAAAACGGCGAATACCAGCGCGTCGGCGAGACGCAACGGCGTACCGCCCGCTGCCGCGTGATCGCCGCCACCAACCGGGATCTGCGCCGGGAAGTGAAGAAGGGCGGATTCCGCGCCGACCTGTACCACCGGCTGTCAGTGTTCACGCTGATCGTGCCGCCGTTGCGCGACATGAACGGAGACAAACTCGTCCTGCTCGAGCATTTCCGCCGGCTCGCCGCCGCGCAGGCGGGCGTGCAGCCCTTCGATCTCGACGCCGATGCGGCCGCCCGATGGAAGCAGTACGACTTCCCCGGTAATGTGCGCGAGCTGCGCAATATCGTGATTCGCCTCGCCACCAAGTATCCGGGGCAGCGGCTCTCGCGCGCCGAGCTGGAACCGGAACTCGATCTCGAGGCGCCGGCAATCACCTCCGACGCGCAGGGACCGGCGGCGATCACTGAGCAGGCGCTGCGCCAGCTCGAACGCGCGGCCGGCTTCAACCTCGACCAGACGCTGCGGGCCTGGGAACGCGGCTACATCGAGGCGGCCCTGCGCCTGACGCGCGGCAACGTGAGCCAGGCGGCCAAGCTTCTGGGCATCAACCGCACGACGCTCTACAGCCGGATGAGCTCGGCGGAAGAGAAATAGCGTGGCGCTGTATCTCGAGCATTTCGGTCTCGACGAGCCGCCGTTTCGCATCACGCCGCACACCGACTTCTTTTTTGACGGCGCCGAGCGCGGCGCGACGCTCGAAGCGCTCGCCTACGCGGTGCTGCATGACGAGGGCATCGTCAAGGTGTCGGGCGAGGTGGGCAGCGGCAAGACCATGCTTTGCCGCATGCTCATGGAGCGGCTGCCCTCCGAGGTGGCGACGATCTACCTCGCCACGCCTTCGCTCGCGCGCGACGAGATCCTGCATGCGATCGCCGATGATCTCGAGCTCGAGCTCTCGGAGCGCCGCAGCGTCGCGCTGCGCGAGCTGCAGGAGCACCTGATCAAGCTCTACGGCGCCGGGCGGCGCGTGGTGGTGCTGATAGACGAGGCCCACGTGATGCCCGAGGACACCCTGGAGCAGGTGCGGCTGCTTTCCAACCTCGAATCGAGCCGGCATAAGCTCTTGCAGATCGTGCTCTTCGGGCAGCCGGAGCTCGACGCCACGCTCGCCAAGCCGTCGCTGCGCCAGCTGCGCGACCGCATCACGCACGGCTTCCGCATGCGCCCGCTCGCCGCCGCGGAGGTGGCGAAGTATCTTGCCTTCCGCATGCGCGCAGCGGGCTATCGCGGCCCCGACGTGTTTGCGCAGCGCGCCGCAAACCGGATTGCACGCGCCTCGGCCGGCCTTACCCGGCGTATCAACATCCTCGCCGACAAGTCGCTGCTCGCAGCCTACAGCGAGGGCTCGCACGCGGTCACCGACCGCCATGCCAAGGCGGCCGTCGCCGATTCGGAATTCGCCGCGGCGGCCACGCGCGCGGCGTGGCGGCCGCTCTGGCTTGCGGCCGCGGGCCTCGGGCTGGGGCTCGTCCTCGGGGCCCTCATTCAGTGGCTGCTCATAAGCACCGAGCGCCCGGCCGTGCAGGCGCGCGCTGCTGCGCCGGTATACCGAGCGAGCGCGCCGGCGGCGCAGGAATTGGAAGCCCAGATCGACCTCGAGGATCAGCTCGAGGCGATCGCCGAGACCGAGGCCGAGCCCGCGAGCGAGCCGTTGCTTTCTCCAAGGCAACGCGGCCGCCTCGAAGCCTACGCCACCGGCGGCTACAAGCTTCTCTCGGAGCGGCTCGAGGCGACACGCGAACTGCTCGATTCGGCCCCTGACGAGCGCTATGCGCTCGAGCTTTTTGTCACGGACAACGCCGAGGCCGCGCGCATGGAGCGCTTTCTGTTGCGCGCCCGCGACCTGGTGCCGATCTCTGAAGTGTTCCTGATTCCGGTCGCTGGGCCGGGGAACCCACGCTTGCGCGTGATTTATGGCACGTTCCAGGACGAGCGCGAAGCGCGCGCCGCCCTCACGCGGCTGCCGCCGAAATACCAGCAGGCATTTCGCGTCGCGCCGAGGCGCTTTGGCGAGCTGCGGTCGCAAATGTAAGAAGCGGAAAACGCCTGCGCGACAGGCGCTTACGCCACTTTCCTAAGATCGCTTCCGTGTTATCCTTCGGCCGGGAGGGACTGGCGCGCGGATGAAGTGGGGAAACTCGGTAGCGATCGTGCTCGTGCCGTGCGTGCTCGCCGGATGCGGCCAGGCACCCATCAAGCCCGCTGCCAATCATCTGCGCGCTGACGAGGCCAGCACGACCGGCGCGATACCACCGCCGGTGCAGGTGACGCCGATGCTGCCCAAGCCGAAGCCCACAGCGCGTCCCGAGACCTATAGCGTGGTGGTCAACAACGTGCGCGTGCAGGAGCTGATGTTCGCCCTTGCGCGCGACGCGAAACTGCAGATCGACATCGACCCGAACCTCTCTGGCAGCGTGACGCTCAATGCCGTCGACCAGACGCTGCCGCAGCTCCTCGCCCGCATCGCGCGACAGGTCGACATGCGCTACGAGCTCGACGGCGACACGCTCGTCGTGATGCGCGACTCGCCATTCCTGCGCGCCTACAAGATCGATTACCTGAGCGCGGCGCGCAACGTGAAGATGCAGTCCACCGCCTCGACGCAGTTCGGCACGGCTCAGTCGGGCACCCCGAGCGCGACCGGCGCTACCTCGACCATCGACGTGACCGCGCAGAACAACTTGTGGGACTCCGTGGTGCAGAACGTGAAGGAGATCCTGCGCGAGACCGACAGGATCATTCCCGCGCCGAGCGCGGCGGCGCTCGCAAGCGCCACAGCGGCCGTTCCGCCGCCGCCGGCTGCCGGCACGGCGGGCGCGCCCGGCGCCGCACCGCAGCCGCCCGTTCCGCCCGTGCCGCAGCTTGGGCAGCCTAGCGCGACCTATCAGGAAGCAGCGTCCGTCATCGCCAACCGCGAAAGCGGCGTGCTCTACGTGCGCGCGACGTCCAAGCAGCACGAGCGGGTGCAGGAATTCCTCGACCAGGTACTCGCCGGCGCCAAGCGCCAGGTGCTGATCGAAGCGACGGTTGCCGAAGTGCAGCTGCGAAACGAATACCAGCGCGGCATCAGCTGGGAGCGGATTCGCAATCCGGGCCTGTCGTTCTCGCAGCCCCCCATCCCGCCGACGACTTCGGCGACTCCCGGTTTCAATCCCACGCCGTTTTTCGTCGGCTTCGTCTCGAGCGGGGGCAGCTTCAGCGTGACGCTGAAAGCCCTCGAGCAATTCGGCGACGTGCGCGTGCTTTCGAGCCCGAAGCTCTCCGTGCTCAACAATCAGACCGCGATCCTGCGGGTGACGCGCGACATCATCTACTTCAACATCACGCCTTCCGGCACTCCGGTCGCCGTGACCGGCGGCGGTACGGCGGTCGTGACCCCTTCGTTCACCACGACGCCCAACATCGCCGCCGAAGGCTTCATGATGGCAGTGCTGCCGCAGGTGAGCGCCGCGGACCAGATCGTGCTCAACGTGCGCCCCACGATTCGCCGCCGCGTCGACTCGGTCACCGACCCGAATCCTGCCTTGCAGGTGACGGCGAGCAATCCGAACGCGGTGCCCAACATCATCCCGGTGTTCGAGACGCGCGAGTTCGATTCCATGCTGCGCCTGCAGAGCGGGCAGATCGGCGTGCTCGCCGGCCTGATGCAGGACATCGCGGAGAACACCGACACCGGCATTCCAGGGGTCCGAAGCATCCCGATCATCGGCGAGCTGCTCTCCAGCCGCAGCAACCTCAGCCGCAAGTCCGAGCTCGTGATCTTCCTGCGCGCTACCGTGGTCCAGGATCCGAGCCTCGACGGCGACTTCCGCGCGCTGCGCAACCAGCTGCCGGGCGCGGATTTCTTCTCGAAACCGAACCCGAGCAAGTTCGAGCCCCCGCTCGGCCCGGGCGACCGGCCGCTGCGCTGACCCCATGAGCCTGCTGCTCGAGGCGCTGAAGAAAGCCGAGCGCGCCAAGGAGGAGGCGCAACGCCGCGCGCGCGGCGAGGGCGCGAGCGCGGCGCCGGCGGCCGAACCGTCAGCCGCCGAGCGCAGGCCCGTCGTTACGCGCGACAAGCTGCCCCAGATCACCGCACCGCTCGAGATCGTGACCGAGGATCTCGTGGCTCCGCCGACGCCGCCCACGCCTCGGCCGCCGCTTGAGATCGCACCGGAGCCCGAGCCGGCGAAGCCCGCCGCCCGCCCGCGGGCCGGCCCGGCGCGCGCCCAAACCGAAGCAGCTTCCCGGGCGAGCGCAAGAAAGGTTTTCGAAGCGAAATTTCGCGAGCCCAATCCGCGCTTGCCGTTCTACGTCACGCTCGGCGTGCTCGGCGTGTTCGCGCTCGGCACGTTGGTTTATTTCTGGGTCCAGCTGCGCCCGCCGCCCGCGCTCGTGAACCTCAACCCTGCGCGCCAGGCCGAAGCGAATCCGCCGATCGTTGAAACCCGCCAGCCTGCACCAACGCCGGTTGCTGTTGCCGCACCGAGTGGCATTCCGGGCCTTCCGGCGAGCGCGGCCAAGAACGCCGCGAACGCGCCGGCGCCGGTCGCCGCGCCAATAGCGCCGCGCGCAAGCGTCGAAGCGCCCGTGGAGACGCCGCGGCTAAGAGCCCCCGAGCCGCGCCGCATCGCTCCGGCCCTGCCTGCGCTTCCGGAAGGCGCCGCCACGGTCTCGCGCAATCCACCGCAGGTGAATGCGAAGGTCGCAGCGGGCTATGCAGCGTACGCCGCCGGCGATCTCGGCGGCGCGCGCAGCGCCTACGAGGAAGCGCTGCGCGAGGAGCCGACCAACCGCGACGCGCTGCTCGGGCTTGCTGCGCTGGAGGTGCGCAGCGCGCGCTACGAGAGCGCCGAAGCCCTGTACCTGCGCGCGCTGCAGATCGATCCGCGCGACGGCGACACGCAGGCCGCCCTTATCGCGCTGCGCTCGGGACGCAGCGATCCGCTGGTGACCGAAAGCCGCGTGAAGACGCTGATTGCCGCCGATCCGAGCGCGCACGCGCTGCACTTCACCCTTGGCAACCAGCTCGCCGCCCAGAACCGCTGGGCCGAGGCGCAGCAGGAATATTTCAAGGCCTACATCGCCGACCCGGAGAACGCCGATTTCGCCTACAACCTTGCCGTGAGTCTCGATCACCTGCACCAGCGCCGCCAGGCGCTCGAGTACTACCAGCGCGCGATCAGTCTGGGGGAGAAGCGCGGCGCCGGCTTCGACCTCACCTCCGCTCGCGCCCGTGCCGCCCAGCTCGCGCTCTAAGGCAGCCCCACCGATGAATTCGCCCGGCAATCCGCAAGCGAAGCGCCATCTCGGCCAGATCCTGATCGACCAGGGCATCCTGACCGAAGACCAGCTGCGCATCGCGCTGCTCGAGCAGACCAAGAACCACGTGCCGGTCGGGCGGCTCCTGGTGCAGCTTGGCTTCGTTTCCGAAGCAACGCTGCGCGACGCGCTGTCCGAGAAGCTCGGCCTGCAGGCGGTGGATCTGAGCCGCATCATCGTCGACCCGACGGCGCTCAAGCTCGTGCCGCGCGACATGGCGCGACGCTACCGCGTCTTCCCGGTGGCGCTCGACCGCGGCCAGAAGAAGTTCATCGTCGCGCTCGCCGACACCAACAACATCGTCGCGCTCGACCAGCTGCGCGCGCACCTCAAGGGTGACTTCGAGCTCGAGCTGCGCATCGCCGGCGACTCGGAAATCGAGCGCGCGATCGAGCACTACTACGGCCACGAGTTCTCGATCGACGGGATACTCAAGGAGATCGAGACCGGCGAGATCGACTACAGCAGCGTCGCCGAGGGCGACGAGTATTCGCAGCCGGTCGTGCGCCTGATTTCCGCCCTGATGGCGGACGCGGTGGAGCGCGGCGCCTCCGACATCCACTTCGAGCCGGAGCAGAACTTCCTGCGAATCAGGTACCGGATCGATGGCGTGCTGCGCCAGATCCGCTCGCTGCACAAGACGTACTGGCCGGCAATGGCGGTGCGCCTCAAGGTGATGGCGAAAATGAACATCGCCGAGACGCGCGCGCCGCAGGACGGGCGCATCTCGGCGACCATGTCGGGCCGGGTGGTTGACTTCCGCTGCGCCAGCCTGCCGACGACGCACGGCGAGAACCTGGTGCTGCGCATCCTCGACCGGCAGAAGGGCATCGTGCCGCTCGACAAGCTCGGCCTGGAGGAGTCGCAGCTCGAACTGCTCAAGCGCATCATCGCGCGGCCCGAGGGCATCATCCTGGTCACCGGCCCCACCGGCAGCGGCAAGACCACCACGCTCTACTCGATCCTGAATCACATCAACTCCGACGGCATCAACATCATGACGTTGGAGGATCCGGTCGAGTACCCGATGACGCTGATCCGCCAGACCTCGGTGTCGGAGGCGGCGAAGCTCGATTTCGCGAGCGGCATCCGCGCGCTGATGCGCCAGGACCCGGATGCAATTCTGGTCGGCGAGATCCGCGACAACGACACGGCGGAGATGGCGTTCCGTGCGGCGATGACCGGCCACCAGGTCTACTCGACGCTGCACACCAATTCTGCGGTAGGCGCCTTCCCGCGCCTGCTCGACATCGGCATCGTGCCCGACATTCTCGCCGGCAACATCATCGGCATCCTCGGCCAGCGGCTGGTGCGGCGCCTGTGCCGCACCTGCCGGCAGTCCTACGACCCGGACGTGCGCGAGCGTCGCCTGCTCGGCATCGCGCCGACCGAGGCGGCGGCGGTGTTCCGCGCGGTGGGTTGCGATCAATGCGACTACCAGGGCTATCGCGGCCGCCAGTCGATCATGGAACTGCTGAAGATCGATTCCGCCATCGACGAGCTGGTGGCGCGCCGCGCCACTGCGCGCGAGATCCTCACCGCGGCGCGCGCCGACGGCTTTCGCACGCTCGCCGACGACGGCGTGCGCCTGGTGCGCGCCGGCCTCACCAGCCTCGACGAGGTGATGCGGGTGGTCGACCTGACCGACCGGATGGCCTGAGGCAGGCGATGCCGCTCTACACGTACAAGGCGGTCGACGGGCGCGGCAAGCACGTCATCGGCCGGGTGGAAGCGCTGAACCTCTTTGACCTCGAGCAGCGCCTGCTGCGCATGGAACTCGACCTCGTCACGGGCGCGCCGTCGCGGCAGAAGACCGCGCTCTTCGGCGGCCGCGTCGGTCGCCAGGACCTGATCAATTTCTGCTTCCACCTCGAGCAGCTCACCACCTCGGGCGTGCCGGTGCTCGACGGGCTCGTCGACCTGCGCGACAGTGTCGAGGCGCCGCGCCTGCGCGAGGTGGTCGCGGGGCTCGTCGAATCGATCGAAGGCGGCCGCAACCTCTCGCAGGCGCTCGCCGAATTTCCCGAAGTCTTCAGCAAGGTCTTCGTCAGCCTGGTGCGCTCGGGCGAACACACCGGCAAGCTCTCGGAGGTGCTGACGGGGCTTACCGAAGCGCTGAAGTGGGAAGACGAGATCGCCTCGCAGACGAGAAAGCTGCTGATGTACCCGATCATCGTCGGCACCATCGTGCTCGGCGTGACCTTCTTCCTGATGCTCTACATCGTGCCGCAGATGGTGAGCTTCATCCGCAGCATGGGGCAGGCGATTCCCTGGTACACCCAGGCGCTGATCTTCGTCTCCGAGGGCCTGCGCGACTACTGGTGGGCGGTGCTCGCCGTACCGTTCATCGCCTGGTATGCGCTCAAGGTCGCGATGAAGACCAATCCCGCGATCGCCTACGCGGTGGACAGCTACAAGCTGAGGATGGTGATGATCGGGCCGATCCTGCGCAAGATCATCCTGTCGCGTTTCGCCTCGAGCTTCGCCATGATGTACTCCTCGGGCATCACCGTGCTCGACGCCATCCGCAGCTGCGAGGAGATCGTCGGCAACAAGGTGCTCGAGCAGGCGCTGCGCACCGCCGGCCAGCAGATCGCCGAAGGCAAGAGCCTTACCGTCGCGTTCCAGGAACTGGATCTCTTTCCGCCGCTCGTGATCCGCATGCTGCGCATCGGCGAGAACACCGGCGGGCTGGACAAGGCGCTCACCAACGTCACGTACTTCTACAACCGCGATGTCAGGGACAGCGTCGCGCGGCTGCAGGCCGGCATCCAGCCGCTGCTTACGCTGGTGCTCGGCGTGCTGCTCCTCTGGGTGATGATGGCCATGCTCGGCCCGGTGTACGACTCCTTTACCAAGCTCAAGTTCTAGCCGTGGCGAAGCGCCTCATTCTCTATCTCAGCGCCGACGAGCACGCTCTCTATCGCGCCGAGCGCAGCGGGCTCGAGCTCGAGGCGAAGTTCGGCGTCGACGAGGCGGGCCTCAACGCCTTCCGCGATTACCTGCGCGGCGCGCGCGGGGCGCTCTTCGCCGTGCTCGCGGACCTCGCCGGGGAGGACTTTCACGAAGAGCAGATTCCGTACTTGCGCGGCACAGACCGCGAGGCGCTGCTCGCGCGGCGGCTCGCCCAGCGCTATCGCGACACGCGGCTCGTGACGGCGCTGTCGCTCGGGCAGGTGCTGGCGCCGGAGCGGCGCAACGAGCGCGTGCTGCTTGCCTCGTTCACCAATACCCAGCAGCTTTCGCAGTGGCTCGACGCGCTGGAAGAGGCCGGCACGCGACTCGCCGGCGTCTATTCGGCGCCGCTCCTCGCCCCGGCCCTCGCCAGCGCGCTCGGCGCGCGCGATGCCCGGGTTCTGCTGGTGAGCGCCAACCGGGCGGGCCTGCGGCAGTGCTACGTAGAAAACGGGCACCTGCGCTTCGCACGCCTTGAGCGCACCGGCGAGCTCGCGCCCGAAGCGCTCGCCGGATTCGTGCGCTCGGAGACGCAGCGCCTGGTGCAGTACCTCGTCACGCTGCGCGCGTTGCCGCGCGAAGCGGGACCGATACAGGCGCTGGTGATCGCGCCGCCGGGCCGGCGCTCGGTGTTCGAGCAGGCGCTGCATTCCGACGCGCGCCTGACGTTCCGCACCATCGACCATGCCGATGCCGTGCGTGCGGTGAAGCTGCGGCGCCTGCCCGAGGACGCGGGGACCGAGGCCCTGTTCGTGCATCTCGCGGCGCAAAGGCCGCCGCGCGAGCAGTTTGCGAACCGTGATGAGCGCCGCCGTTACCTGCTGTGGCAGCTGCAGCGCGGCATCGTTGCCGCTGGCGCCGCCGCATTCTGCCTGTGCGCGCTCATCGGCGGCAGCCGCTGGCTGGACGTGATCGGCGTGCGCGGGGCGACGGCCGAGCAGAGCGAGCTCGCGCGCACCGCTGCCCAGCAATATGCGCGCATCACGTCGACGTTTCCGGTCACCGACACGAGCACCGAGAACCTCAAGGCGGCGGTGGTCGAATTTCGCCGCATCGCCGAGCGCAGCCCCAGTCCCGAGGTGGCGTTCGTCCATATCTCGCACGTGCTGCAGAAGTATCCGCAGGTCGAGCTCGAGGCCCTGCGCTGGAGCGCAGGCAAGCCCGGCGAAGTGCGTCTGCCGGCCGCGCGCACCCAGACTCCGGGCAGCGCCGAGGCGGTGGATACGCTGGTGCTGGTCGAAATCTCCGGGCGCGTGAACGCCACGCAACGCAACGACTACCGCGGTATCACCGGGCAGGTGCAAAGCTTCGCGAGCGCCCTGGTCGGCGAGGGATTCGAGCTCGTGCGCACGCAGCTTCCGTTTGACGTCACCTCCGAAGGGGTGCTCAGCGGCGACATCGGCGCGCCCGAATCGGGCGAGGCGCCGCGCTTCACTGTCGTGCTGGGCCGGCGACTGCGATGAGGCTCACGCGCGAAGAGGCGAGACAGCTCGCCGCGCCGGTGGCGCTGGCGCTCGCGTTCACCGCCGCGGGCGCCGCGCTCCTCTGGGGCGCGCGCGAGGCGCTGCGCGGCGCGCAGCGCAATTTCGCCGCTGTACAGGCCGAGCGGCGCCAGAACACCGAGCGGCTCGCCCGCATCGCCGAAGAAGAGCGCGAGGTGAAGGAGAAGATCGACCTCTACCAGCGGCTGAAGCAACTCCACATCCTCGGCGAGGAGCAGCGCCTCGAATGGGCGGACGCCATCGCGCGCATCCGCAAGGAGCGCGAGCTCCTCGACCTTCGCTACACGGTCCAGCGCAAGCGCCTGCTCACTTCCGTCGCGGGAAAGCCCGGCAATGTCGACTTCTATGCAAGCACCATGAAGGTGGATCTGGCGCTCTTGCACGAGGAGGACCTGCTGCGCTTCCTCGCCGATCTGCGCGAGTCAGGCAACGCGTACTACGCGGTCAGGAAATGCGCGCTCACGCGCACGGGCCAGGCGATCAGCGGCGCGAGCATGACGCCGCGCCTGAGCGCGGACTGCGAGATCGACCTCGTCACCATCATGGATCCGGCGAAGAAATGAACCGCGCCATCGCCCTTCTCGCGCTCACCTTGGCCGTCGGGGCCGCCGAAGCCCAGGAGCTCGGGCGGCTCTTCTTCACGCCCGAACAGCGCGCGGCGCTCGACGCGCGGCGCAAGGCGCGGCTGCCCGACAATCCGGTCTCCGTCGCCGCCCGCCCAGTCACCCGCGTAGACGGCTTCGTCAAGCGCTCGACCGGGCCGTCGACCATCTGGATCAACGGCGAATGGACCACCGAGAGCTCGCCGGAGGCGCCCCGCATCACCGAGCCATCGCCCTCGGTTTCAGTAACCGTCGGCGAAACCGGCGGCCGCGTGCGGCTCAAGCCCGGCGAGACGCTCGACCGCGGCAACGGTGAAGTGCGCGACGTGATCGGCGACGGGGAGATCCAGATCCGCCCGCAACGCGGCCGGTGAAGGCAATGACCTCCCGCGCCAGACAAAGCGGCGCCGCGCTCCTTCTCTTCGCCCTGGTTTTTATCGTCGGCTTCGCGGCGCTGCTCTATGCGCGCCTGGGCAGCTGGGCCGATGCCTCCACCAACAAGCGCAAGCTGAACGCGCAGGTCTTGCAGCAGGCCAAGTCCGCCCTCATCGGTTACGTAGTAAAGGAAGTGCTCGACGTGGGAGAAGACGCTCCCGGCCGCTTTCCCTGCCCCGAGTCGCCAACCGACGCCGGCACCACGAACGAGGGCCGGGCCGCGGGCACTTGCGCGCCCACCTTCCCCACCAACAAGAACGTCGGCCGCCTGCCGTGGCGGACTGTCGGCGTCGACAAGCTCGTCGACGCGTCGGCGGAGCCCCTTTGGTACGCGGTCTCGCCGAACTGGGTTTTCGCCGGCGCGAGCCCTTTGATAAACGCCGGCACGCCGGGGCAGCTCACTTTCGACGGCACGGGCGACGTGGTGGCCGTGATTTTCGCCCCCGGGCCGCCGCTCCGGGTCAATCCCGCCGCGAACCAGGTCGCCGCCGGCTGTGTGGCCCGCAGCCAGTCGCGCGCTGACCGCAGCCATGTGCCCGCGGGAGGGAACCCGGACTTCCGCGACTATCTCGAGTGCCAGAACGCTTCCTCGCCCATCGATGCCACGTTCGGCGTTGCGATCGTCGACAACGCGACGAACGAAGTGGTCAACGACCAGGCGGTCACCATCACGGCGAAGGAGGTGCTCAACGCGATGCAGGGACCGCTCGCCGAGCGGCTGCAGCGCACCGTGGCGCCGCTGCTTTCCGAGTTTGGTGATCAATGGATCGCGGGCAGCAAGTTCCTGCCGTACGCCATGGCCTTCACGCAGCCGGAAAACGGCGTTGCCCAGGATGCTCATTGCGGGCCAAGCGCCTCGCTCGCGCAACAGATGGAGGGGCTCCTGCCCATCGCCAGGAGTGCGGCACCATGCTCGTCAAACTGGACCGGCGCGTTCACCGGCGACGGCATTACCTCCGCAGGCTGCGATACGGCCTCGCCGGTGGCCTGTTCGTTCAGCTACTACCGCTTCACCCCGTTGGGGCAATTGCTGCTCGGCCTCACCGGCGTGGGCAGCGTGACGGCGACGCTGCAGGCAAACGCGCCGCACGGCGCGGCGAGCTTCCGTGCCCGTTCGGTGCAAAGCACGGCGGACATCACCGTGGCGCCGCCGGGCAGCGCCACGCTTGCCAATTTCAGCATCGCGCCGCAAACCGACGGTGACGCCGGCATGTCAGTCCAGGCCACCGTCTCCGCACCCAATATCTGCAAAGACAGCCTGCTTGGCGGCCTGACATGCAACGGCCTCCTGGGCTTCCTTTTCGTCACGCAGCAGACCGTGAGCCTCCAGTTCCCGCAGCTCGGCACGCCGATGCTCGCCGGTGGCAAGCTCTCCGTGGGCGCGCACAACGGCCATGCTGGACCATTCGACCTTCTGAACCCCGTCGCCGGTGACCCGCACTATTGGTTCATCCACAACGAGTGGTATCGCTACACGTACTACGCCGTGGCGCCGAGCGCCTCGGCCGCGCAATCCGCCGGCAATATCACCGTCAGCGGCTTTCCGAGCGCTAATGGCAACACGAACGACAAGCGCTTCGTCCTCGCGCTCATGGGACCCGCGGTTACTGGCCAGACCCGCTCGCCGACGGCGGCGCTCAACCAGTACGTGGAAGGCCCGAACGCGGTGACGGGCGGCTCGCCGCGCACGTTTGCGTATCAGGTTTACGCGTCCTCTGGAAACGATCGTATTGCCACATGCCCGTATACCGACGGGACGACGCCCTGTGACTAAGAGCCGAGGCTTTTCGCTCGTCGAGCTGGCCGTCGTGCTGGCCATCATTGGTCTGATTCTGAGCAGCGCGATGTACACGCTCTCCGCGCAGACCGAGCAGCGCACCAGGGAGGAAACCCAGCGGCGGCTCGAGCAGGCGCGCGAGGCGCTGCTTGGCTTCGCCGTGGCGAACGGCCGGCTGCCCTGCCCGGCCTCGGGAGCAGCCACCGGCGTGGAGGCCGACGCGCCGGCCGGCAGCGGAACCTGCACCAATCCCTACGGCGGGTTCCTCCCCGCTATCACCCTCGGCTTCCAGCCGGTCGATGCCCAGGGCTTTGCCTTGGATGCCTGGAACAACCGGATCCGCTATGCGGTGGCGCAAACCATCAACAGCTGCGTCGGCACGGCGACGACGCCGCACTTCACGTCCAAGGCAAATCTCAAGCAGAACGGCATGTCTTGCCAACCGGGAAGCAACGACCTTCTGATATGCCAGTCGAGCGTCACGGCGCCGGCGCCGGCGCCCGGAAGCTGCGGACCCGCGGGCAACGCGCTCACCAACAGCAACCCGAGCGGCACCGTAGTCGCCGTGATCTTCTCAACCGGCAAGAATACGGCGTTCGCTGCCACCGCGGCCGCGGCGCTTGCTGCCGGCAAGCCTGATGAGGCGGCGAACCTGGACAGCAACTCCGTTTTCATCAGCCATACGCCCACCCCGGAGGGCACCCCCGCCGCGGGCGGCGGCGAGTTCGACGACATGGTGATCTGGATTCCGGTCGGCACCTTCTATGGCCGGCTGGCCGCCGCCGGCGTCCTGCCGTAATCGCGCTGCTCTCCCAGCAGCGCAAAGCACACATCGCCCGGCTCGTTTTTCTCCAGCACCAGTCGATAGCCGCTCGCCTCGGCTTGCCGTGCCGCCTGGTAGAGCCCAATTCCCAAGCCGCTCGTCGAGGCGACCGGCCCGCGCAGCAGTCCCGAGACGACTTGCGGCGGCACCGGGCTGCCGGTGTCGCACACGCGTAAGGCGTCCGCGTCCATTGACACACGTACGCTGATCTGCGGCTCCTCGCGCCGCTTGGCGAGCGCATTGCGGATAAGGTTGTCGGCGACGCTGTCGAAAAGCGCGCGCGGCACCCGCGCGCCAAGCGTAAGCGCGGCCGGAGTGAATTCCACCGCCTCGCCCTGGTACTGGCGTGCGAGCGCCTCCCACCACGATGCGGCCGACGCCCAGGCGTCGGCGTCGGCCTGCGGGCGCTGCAGTCGCTCGAGCGTCTGCGCCAGGCGCTGGGCGACCAGTGGAAGCTGGCGGCGAACGAGCGCATTGAGCCGCGCCGAGTCGGCGTTTTCCGCGACCGCCACGGAACAAAGTACGTTCAACGACTGCAGCAGGTTCTTGATGTCATGGGTGGTGCGCGCGCCGGTCTCGTGCACCGCCTGCAGGTAGCTCGTCTCACGCAGCTTCTCCTCGCGCAGCTTCGCGGCGTAGAACTCGGCGAGAAGCTGCCCGAGCAGATGCAGGTGCCATTGCAGCGCCGGGCTCAAGCGATAGCGCGAGAAGATGCGCAGCGCCAGCTCGCCGCTCGCGAACTCGACGACATGCGCGGTGCGCTCGCCGCGCTCGCCCTCGGCGCTGCCGGCGCGCCAGGCGACGCCCGCCACCGAGGGCAGGCGCTCGAGCGCGCCGATCGCCTGCTCGAGGAAGGGCTCCGGCCGCGACTCGTCTTGCAGCGCTCGCGCCAGCACCTGCAGCCAGCGCTCGACCGGCAGCCCGATCGAGAAAAGGTAGCGAATGAAGAACACGCCGAGTCCGCCGCCGGCACGCGGGTTCCAGGCGAGGCCCACCAGCAGCACCGCGGCGGCGGTGAGGAACACGGTGTAGGTCAGCGACTCGAGGTAGCGCGAGCGCGTCAGCGTCATGAACGTGAAGCTGCCGAGGATCACCACCACGAGCAGCAGCATCAGGAATACGCTGTAGAAGAAATCGATGATCTGCGCGCCTTCGGCGGCCTCCGGCTCCGCCGGGAACAGCGCGATCAGCACGAAGCACAGCGGCAACCCATACTCGGCCGCCTGGCGGATCTCCGGCGTGATTTCGCGCCGCGGCGCGATCTCCGGCAGGATCGCGATCGCAAGCAGCGCAAGCAGATAGACCAGCATCACCAGGTAGCAGCGCCGCTGCCACTTCGCGTGATGCTGATACACCTTGCCGCCGACGAGCCCGGCGATGATCACCACCCAGAAGGCGAGCAGCCACCAGTCGAGGCGCAGCATCACCGCAAAGGCGACGAGCGAAAGGATGAATCCCTGCGTTGGCGACACGCGCTGCTCGGCGCGCAGGAACGGTTGCCAGAGCAGCAGCAGCCCGAGATGAGCAAGGAGCAGCGCGCGCGCCCAGGGATCGGCGACGCCGCGGAAGACGGCGATGTGCAGGAGGAGCAGCATCGCGATTACCACCAGCCGCCAATAGCGCTGGCTGAGCGCCCAGGTCGTGTTGGCGAGGCGGTTGAAGGCGGCGTGGTCGAGGCTTGCGTGTTGCATGGGGTCTCGGACTAGTCTACAAACGAAAGCATGCCAGCGTTAATTCTCGGGCGCCTCGTCCTGGTCGAGGCGCGCCGCGGCGGCCTGGTATGGCTCGCAGCGGCTGCGCTCCTTGCCGGCATCGCCCTGAGCGCCTTCCTCGCGCAGCTCGCCATCACCGAGAGCCGGCCGCTGCAGGCGGCAGTGGTCGCGGCGCTCCTGCGCGTCTCGGCCGTGTTCCTGCTCGCAGCGCAGCTTGTGGCAAGCGTGCGGCGCGAGATCGACGACCGGCGCCTGGAACTGATGCTCGCTCTGCCGCTTTCGCGCGCGGTGCAGTACCTGGGGCGCCTGGCGGGGTTCATCGCATTGGGGGCAATTCTCGCCATCGTGTTTGCGCTGCCGCTTCTGCTCTGGGCCGCGCCACGGGCCGTGCTGGCATGGGGGCTCTCGCTCGCCTTTGAGCTCGCGCTCGTCGCCGCCGCAGCGCTCTTTTTCGCCATGTCGCTTGGCCAGCTGGTGAGCGCGCTCGCTGCGACGGCTGGCCTCTACCTGCTCGCGCGCAGCATCGGCGCGATCCAGGCGATCGCTGCCGGGCCGCTTGCCGAAGCCACGCTGGCGCACGAGCTCGCACGCCGCGCGGTCGACGGCGTCGCGCTGGCGCTGCCGGCGCTCGACCGCGTAACGCGCACCGAGTGGCTGCTCTATGGCACGCCGGATGGCCGCGCCTACCTTTCGCTGCTCGGCGGGCTGCTCGTCTATATCGCGCTGCTCACAGCCGCCGGGATCTTCGACTTCGCGCGCCGCGCCGCATGACGCGCGACGAGCGAGCGCTGCGTGAGCTGCCGGCATGGTTATGGCTCGTGCTTGCGCTCGCGCTCGCAGTCCAGCTCGCCTGGCGCGCGCACGAACCGTCGCCGAGCGTGCGCGAGGCCGACCTGCCGCCCGCGCCTTCCGCCGCCGCGCTGCGGCTTGCGAGCTTCGGCGAGCCCGAGGCGGCCGCCCGGCTCGCGATGCTCTATCTCCAGGCTTTCGACTACGGCGGCGCCAACGCGAGGCCCTACCGGCGCCTGGACTACGGGCGCCTGGTCGAGTGGCTCGGCGCGATCCTTGAGCTCGATCCACGTAGCGACTACCCGCTCTTTGCCGCGGCGCGCGTCTACGCCGAGAACCCCGACCCGGCGAAGAGCCGCCTGATGCTCGAATTCATCTACCGCGAGTTCTTCGCCGATCCGGACCGGCGCTGGCCGTCGCTCGCGCACGCGGCGCTGCTCGCCAGGCACCGCCTGAACGACCTCCCCCTCGCCCGCCGCTACGCGGCAGCGATCCAGCGCTCGGCGCGCTCACCCGACGTGCCGCTCTGGGCAAGGCAGATGGAGGTATTCATCCTCGAGGACATGAACGAGATCGATGCCGCCCGCATCATGCTCGGCGGCATGCTCGAGAGCGGCGCCATCCACGACGCGGACGAAGCGCGCTTCCTGCGCCAGCGGCTGGAAGCGCTCGAGCGCCGGCTCGCTCCCGCGGGCAAGTAGACCGTCGAAGCCACGACAGTCCTGTCGATAGTTCGACGAAAGTGCTTGCACTTTCTGCGCTAAGCTGTTGTTTGCAAGGTGTGTTATCGTGGGCATACGTCTTGCGAAGGCAAGCGCGCAATCTAGGGAGAAAAGCATGAAACCGCGGCATCGAACTCAAGGCTTCACGCTGGTGGAGATCGCCATCGTGCTGGTCATCATCGGCCTGCTGCTGGGCGGCATTCTGAAGGGCCAGGAGATGATCACGCAGGCGAAGATCAAGAACGTGATCGCCGACTTCTCCGGCATCTCGGCCGCCTACCACGGCTATGTCGACCGCTATCACAAGATTCCGGGCGACGATCCTTGCGCCGGCGATTCCAACAGCGCAGTCAGCGCCGCAATCTGCGGCAGCGCCACCGCGCGCTGGGGAGCCAACACCGCGCACGGCGACGGCAACGGCGTCGTACAGGGCTCGTACAAGAGTACGACCGTCGGCGATGAGTCGATGCTGTGGTGGGATCACCTGCGCCGCGCCGGCTTCGTGTCCGGCACAGGCGTCTCGCAGCCGTTCAACGCGCTCACCGGCCTGATCGGCGTGCAAACCGGTGACGCCCAATCGCCCAGCTCGCCCGGCCCGACGATGAAAGACGCAGGCGGCCAGGGATTCGTCGGCATCATCATTTGCTCGTCCAACCTGCCCGACAAGATCGCCATCGCCGCCGATACGCAGATGGACGACGGCGTCGCGAATGGCGGCACGGTACGCGGCCTGTTGCAGGCCGGAGCGAACCCGCCAATCGATAACACAACCGTGGCAACGCCCGCGTATCAGGAAACGGGCAGCAACATCTACACGATCTGCCGCTCGCTTTAGGCGGCGCTGATTTTCCCGACGCCGGCGCGAGCCGGCTTTTTTTGCCTAGCCGCGCAGCAGCCGCTCTTCGGCCGCGAGCAGGCGCTCGGGCTCGCCGAGCAGCACGACGATGTCCCCGGCCCGCAACGGCCCGGCTTCCGCCGGCGCGAGGCGCGCGCGCGCTCCGGGCCGGCGCACCGCACGCACCTGTACCCCGTCGAGCACCGGCATGAGCTGCGCGAGCTCGCGCCCGACCGCGTAGGCCTCGGCCTCGAGCGTCACGGCGTGCAGCCGCGCCACGTCGCTCCCGCCCTGCTCGGCGCCGCCCGCAAACAAGCCGCGCAGCAGGCTGTACTGCTGGTCGCGCACCTGGCTCACGCGTCGCATCACGCGCGAGAGCGGCACGCCGACCACCACCAGCGTATGCGAGGCGAGCATGACCCCCGATTCGAACGCCTCCGGGACGACTTCGGTGGCGCCCGCCTGCGTGAGGCGCGGGATGTCGGCCTCGTCGCGCGCGCGCGCGATGACCGGCACCGAGGGACTGAGCGCATGGATGTGCGCGAGCACGCGCAGAGCGGCATTGACGTCGGCAAATGTGACCACCACGGCAGCGGCGCGTGCGATGCCGGCCGCGACCAGCGCTTCACGGCGCGAGCTGTCGGCGAACACCACGTTCTCGCCGGCGAGCCCCGCCTCGCGCACGCGCTCGGGGTCGAGGTCGAGTGCGACGTAGCGCACGCTCTCGGCCTCCAGCAGCCGCGCGAGACGCTGGCCGTTGCGCCCGTAGCCGAGGATGATGACGTGGCGCTCGGCGCTCATCGATTGCGTGGCGATGCGGTGCACTTCGAGCGAGCGCAGCATCCACTCCGAGCGCGAAAGCCGCAGCACGATGGCGTCCGATGCGGCGATGACGATCGGCGCCGCGAGCATCGACAGAACCATCGCCGCGAGAAAGGGCTGCACCAGCTCCGGCGCTAGCACGCCCGCCTGGCCGGCGAGCGGCAGCAGCACGAAGCCGAACTCGCCGCCGTTCGCGAGCGCGAGCGCCACGCGCAGCGCGGTGCCGCCCGTGATGCGGAAGAGTCTGGCCAGCAGCGTGATCAGCGCGAACTTGCCGCCGACGAGCGCGATGAAGAGCACGGCAACCAGCCCCGCGTGCGCCGCCACGACGCGCAGGTCGAGCAGCATGCCGACGGTGACGAAGAACAGCCCGAGCAGCACGTCGCGGTAGGGCCGGATGTCTTCCTCGACCTGGAAGCGGTACTCCGTCTCCGAGATCAGCATGCCGGCGAGGAACGCACCGAGCACGAGCGAAAGCCCGGCGAACTGCGTGAGGAACGCCGCAAGCAGGATGATGAGGAGCACGTTCAGCACGAAGAGCTCGTTCGAGCGTGCGCGCGCCGCGGCGCCGAGCCAGCCGCGCATCAGCGCGGGCCCGCCGAGCACGACCAGGGCGAGCGCGAGCGCCGCCTTGCCGAGCGCCGCGAGCACCGCGGGTCCAAGCTCGCGCGGCTCGGCGAGCGCCGGCAGCAGCACGAGGAGCGGCACCACCGCGAGGTCCTGGAAGAGCAGCACGCCGATCACGTCGCGGCCATGCGCCGTGTCGAGCTCGCCGCGCTCCGCGAGCAGCTTCGACACGATCGCGGTGGAGGACATCGCAGCGATCGCGCCGAGCGCGAGGCCCGCCTGCCACGCGAGGCCGAGGGCGAGCGCGGCGGCGAGCGCGAGCGCCATGGTGGCGCCGACCTGCACGCCGCCGAGGCCGAACACCACGCGGCGCATCGCGTGCAGCTTGGCCAGGCTGAATTCGAGCCCGATGGAGAACATCAGGAAGACCACCCCGAACTGGGCGAGGCTCTGCGTTTCTTCAGCGTTCGATGCGACAGCGAACGCGTGCGGCCCGAGCGCGAGGCCCGTGGCGAGATAACCGACGAGCGCCGGCAGCTTGAGCGCACGGCAAAGCGCGACCGCGCCTACGGCGGCGGCGAGCAGCACGAGCACCGAGTGCAGCACCATTGGGTATACTCCCCACCCTATGATAAAGGCCGCTCGGATCGCGCAGAAAAGCCAGTTGAACGCGCTCGAGCTGGCGCGGCGCGTGCTCGCCATCGAAGCCGACGCGGTGCGCGCGCTGATCGAGCGATTGGACGAGCGCTTCCTCGCCGCGCTCGAGCTCATCGCCGCGCGCACCGGGCGTGTGGTCGTGAGCGGCATCGGCAAGAGCGGCCACATCGCACGCAAGATCGCCTCCACCATGGCGAGCACCGGCACGCCCGCGTATTTCGTGCACGCCGCCGAAGCGAGCCACGGCGACCTCGGCATGATCGAGACGGGCGACGTGTTCATCGCCATCTCCTATTCCGGCGCGAGCGACGAGCTGCTCGACATCGTGCCGCTCGTCAAGCGCCGCGGCGCCAAGCTCATCGCCATCACCGGCAATGCCGAGTCGGCGCTCGCGCGCGAAGCCGATGTTCACCTCGACGCCCGCGTGGCGCAGGAAGCCTGTCCGCTCAATCTCGCGCCGACCGCGAGCACCACGGCGGCGCTCGCGCTTGGCGACGCGCTCGCGGTGGCGCTGCTCGAGCGGCGCGGCTTCTCTTCCGCCGACTTCGCGCGCAGCCATCCGAAAGGGCGCTTGCCGCGCCAGGCGCTGGTGCACGTGTCCGACGTCATGCATACCGGCGACAGCGTGCCGGCGGTGACGAGCGGCGCGAGCGGCATGCAGGCCGTGACGGAGATCTCGCGCGGCCGCCTCGGCATGACCGCGGTGGTCGATGCGGCGCGCCGCGTACAGGGCGTGTTCACCGACGGCGACCTGCGCCGCGCGCTCGAGAAGGGCGTTGACCTCGCCCGGGTGAGCGTGGATCAGGTGATGACGCGCAACCCGCGCACGCTCTCGCCGCAAGCGCTCGCCGCCGAGGCGGTGAGCCTGATGGAGGCGCACAAGATCACCCAGCTCCTGGTCGTCGATGAGCGCGGCACGCTGCTCGGCGCGCTCAACCTGCACGATCTTTTCCGCGCCAAAGTCATCTAGCAGCAATGCAATTCATCGCCTCGGATGCGCTCGCCCGGGCGCGGCGCGTGCGCCTCGTCATCTTCGATGTCGACGGCGTGCTCACCGACGGCAAGCTCTGGTACGGGCCCGGCGGCGAGGAGCTGAAGGCGTTCCACGCCTTCGACGGCCACGGCGTGAAGCTCCTCGAGCTCGCGGGGCTCAAGACCGCGCTCATCAGCGGACGCGAGTCGCAGGCGGTCGCCGAGCGCGCGCGGGAACTGGGCATCGAGCACGTGATCCAGGGCGCCGACAACAAGCAAGTTGCCTTCCGCGGCCTCCTGCGGCGCATGGGCCTGAAGCAGCAGGCGACCGCCTACATGGGCGACGACGTCGTCGACATGCCGGTGCTGATGCGCTGCGGATTCGCCTGCGCACCGCACGAGGCGCCCGAAGAAGTGCGCCGCTGCGCGCACTACGTTGCCTCCGCGCCGGCCGGCCATGGCGCCGCGCGCGAAGTCTGCGAGTTCATCCTCGAAGCGCAGGGAAAGCTCGGCCGCGTGCTCGCCCGCTTTAAGCGCTGATGCTGAGCACCACGCGTCTTTTCCCGCTGGCGCTGATGCTGTCGCTCGCGCTGCTTACCCTGTGGCTCGACCATCAGGTGAGTGTCGAAGGCGGCGAGCACCCTTCCTACCGGCGCCACGATCCGGACTACCTGGTGATGAACTTCACCACCACGACCTACAGCCGGGACGGGCACGCCGAGACTACTTTGTCGGCGGCGGAGCTGCAGCACTATCCCGACGACGACTCGACCGAGCTCAGCTCGCCGCGCGTGGTGCAGGCGAAGCCCGAGCAGCCGCGCTTCACCGTGCGCGCCGACCGCGGCAAAATCTCGCGCGAGGGCGACGAGATCTTCCTCTACGACAATGTGGTGCTGGTGCGCGAGGCCGATGGCGTGCGGCCGGAGGCGCGCATGACGACGAGCTTCCTGCACATCCTGCGCGATCTGTCGCTGGTGCGCACCGACCGCGAGGTGCGCTTCGAAGAGCCGGGGCGCTGGCTCACCGGGCGCGGCATGGAGTACCTCAACACCACGCGCGAGCTTTTCCTGCACAACGATGTGCACGGCTACTTCGAGCCGGCAAGAAAATGAAACGCCTCGCGCTCGCCATCGTCGCTGCGCTGGCCGCGGCTCCCGCGGTTGCGGAGCAGGCGGATTCGACCAAGCCGACGCAGATCGAAGCGAACCGCATGAGCGCCGACGATGCCCGGCGCATGAACGTGTTCGAAGGCAACGTGGTGGTGACGCGCGGCACGCTCAACATCCGCGCCGACCGCATCGTCGTGCGCCAGGATGCCGAGGGCTTCCAGTACGCCACCGCCACCGGCAATCCGGTGCGCTTTCGCCAGCGCCAGGATCCTAAGCCGCCTGACACCGAAGGCGTCTGGCTCGAAGGCGAGGCGAAGAGGATCGAGCTCGACGAGAAGGCTGGCAAGATCGAGCTCTACGAGCAGGCACGCGTGAACCGCGGCGGCGACGAGGTGACGGGCGCCTACATCCTCGTCGACCAGCGCTCCGACTTCTTCACCGTCACGCCCGGCAAGGGCGAAGGCCGCGTGCGCGCGACGCTGCAGCCGAAGCCGCCGGCAAAATGAAGGCGAACGGCAGCTTTCTGCGCTCGGAGCGGCTGCGCAAGCGCTACAAGTCGCGCACCGTGGTGCAGGACGTGTCGCTCGAAGTGCGCAGCGGCGAGGTCGTGGGACTGCTCGGCCCGAACGGCGCCGGCAAGACCACTTGCTTCTACATGATCGTGGGTCTCGTGCCGGTGGATGCGGGCCGCATCTACCTCGACGAGTCCGAGCTCACGCATCTGCCGATCCATCGCCGCGCGCGGCTCGGCATCTCCTATCTGCCGCAGGAAAACTCGGTGTTCCGCCGCCTCACGGTGGAGGAGAACGTGCAGGCGATCCTCGAGCTGCAGGGCCTCGCCGGGGAGGCGATCGAGGCGCGCCTCGCCGAGCTCTTGAAAGACCTCAACATCGCGCACCTGCGCAAGCACGCCGCCATCTCGCTCTCCGGCGGCGAGCGCCGGCGCCTGGAGATCGCGCGCGCGCTGGCGACCAAGCCCGCATTCATCCTGCTCGACGAACCGTTCGCCGGCGTCGATCCGATCGCGGTGCTCGACATCCAGCGCATCATCCGGTTCCTCAAGGAGCGCGCGATCGGCGTGCTCATAACGGATCATAACGTTCGTGAGACGCTCGGCATCTGCGACCGCGCCTACATCATCAACGAAGGTGCGGTGCTCGCCTCGGGGCAGCCGGAAGAGATTGTTTATAATGACAGCGTGCGCCGAGTCTATCTGGGCGAGAACTTCCGCATGTAGTTTTAACGTAGGGCTCGGCACACTGCAGACTCAATGAAGCCTTCGCTGCAGTTCCGACTATCGCAGCACCTAACGCTTACGCCGCAGCTGCAGCAGTCGATCCGGCTGCTGCAGCTCTCCACGGTCGAGCTGAACCAGGAGATCGACCGCATCCTGATGGAGAACCCGGCGCTCGAGCGCGAGGATGCGGAGGAAGCCGAGCCGCTCGCCAGCGTTCCGGCCGGCGGCGGCTCGAGCACGAGCGCGCCCACTGAAGAGGCGCCGCCCGCCGCGCCGGAGGCCGACTGGTCGGTGGAAACCGCCGCCACCTGGCGCGGCACGCCCGAGGAAGACGAAGAGCGCAGCTTCGCGCCGCCCGACACCCCGACGCTGCGCGACCACCTGCGCTCGCAGCTCTCGCTCACCAACCTGAGCGCGCGCGACCGCGGCTTCGTCGCGCTTCTCATCGACGCGCTCGACGACGACGGCTACCTGACGCAGTCGCTGGAGGAAATCGCCGCGCTGCTGCCGCCGGAGGCGGAAGCGGCGCCGGAAGAGCTCAGCATCGCGCTGCGCCACCTGCAGCACTTCGAGCCCGCCGGCGTCGGCGCGCGCTCGCCGGGCGAGTGCCTCGCCCTGCAGCTGAAAACCATGGCCGACGAGCCGGCGCACCGGCTCGCGCTCGACATCGTCGACAAGCACCTCGAGCTGCTCGCGGCGCGCGACTACGCCAGGCTCAAGAGCCTCACCGGTGCGAGCGACGATCTGCTGCGCTCGGCGCAGCGCCTGATCCGCACGCTGAATCCGCGTCCCGGCGCCGCGTTCGCCAAAGTGGAAGCACGCTACGTGATTCCGGACGTCATCGTGCGCAAGGTGCGCAGCGCCTGGCGCGCGAGCCTCAACCCGGACGCCATGCCGCGCCTGCGCATCAACCGGCTGTATGCGGAAATCGCCGCCGGCGCGAGGAACGGCGGCTCGCTCTCCTCGCAGCTGCAGGAAGCGCGCTGGCTGATCAAGAACGTGCAGCAGCGCTTCGAGACCATCCTGCGCGTGTCGCAGGCGATCGTCGACCGGCAGCGCCATTTCCTCGAACATGGCGAAGTCGCGATGCGCCCGTTGGTACTGCGCGAGATCGCCGAGACGCTCGGCCTGCACGAGAGCACCATCTCGCGCGTCACGACGCAGAAGTACATGGCGACGCCGCGCGGCACCTTCGAGCTGAAGTACTTTTTCGGCAGCCACGTCGCGACGGAAGCGGGCGGCGCCGCTTCCTCGACCGCGATCCGCGCGCTCATCAAGCAGCTCGTCGCCGCGGAGGACGCGAAAGCGCCGCTCTCCGATGCGCGCATCTCGCAGATCCTCGGCGAGCAAGGCATCGTCGTGGCGCGCCGCACGATTGCGAAGTATCGCGAATCGCTGCAGATTCCCGCCGTCAACCAACGAAAGGCTCTCTAGACCATGAACCTGAACGTGAGCGGCCATCATGTCGAGGTCACCCCCGCGATCCTGAGCTACGTGCGAGCCAAGCTCGAGCGCATCAGTCGCCACTTCGACCACGTGATCGACGCCCACGTCATCCTGACGGTGAACAAGATCCGCCAAAAGGCCGAATGCACGCTGCATGTGCGCGGCAAGGACCTGCACTGCGAGAGCGAGGAGGACGACCTGTACGCCGCGATCGACCTGCTCGCCGACAAGCTCGACCGCCAGGTGCTACGCTACAAGGACAAGCGCTACGTGGAGAACAAGCGCGCCTGACATGAGCCTCGCCGGCAAGCTGCTGAACCCCGCCCATGTGCTCGTCGACCTGACGGCTTCGAGCAAGAAGCGGCTTTTCGAGCAGGCGGGCCTGCTGTTCGAGAACCACGACGGCATTGCTCGCAGCCTGGTATTCGACAGTCTGTTCGCACGCGAGCGCCTCGGCTCCACCGGGCTGGGCAAGGGCGTCGCCATCCCGCACGGCCGCATCACAGGCCTGAAAGAGGCGCTCGGCGCCTTCATCCGCCTCGCGCAACCGATTCCGTTCGACGCGCCCGACGGCGCGCCGGTCACCCTCGTATTCGTGCTCCTCGTGCCCGAGAAGGCGACGGAGAAGCACCTGCAGATCCTTTCCGAGCTCGCGCAGATGTTCAGCGACCGCGCGCTGCGCGAGGCCATGGGCGCCGCCGCCGACGCGCCGGCGCTCTACCAGCTCGTCGCCTCCTGGCAACCGGATGCTGCAGGTCAACGTCGCGCGGCTGCATGAGGACAACCGCGAGGCCCTCTCGCTCGCCTGGGTGGCTGGGCGGGATGGCGGCACGGCCGTGCGCCGCGACGCGGTGGCCGCCGCTTCGCTGATCGGCCACCTCAACCTCACTCACCCGAACTCGATCCAGGTGGTCGGCGCGTACGAAGCCGGCATCGTCGCCGGCTACATCGACCGCCTGCTCGAATCGCGTCCCGCCGCCGTGATCATCGCCGATGGCGTCGCGCCGCCCGCGGCGCTGGTCGAGGCTGCGGCCAGGACACAGACACCGCTCTTCACCTCGCCGCTGCCGGCGCCGCGCGTCATCGAGAAGCTCGCGCGCTACCTCGCCAAGGCGCTCGCCGAGACGCTCGAGCGCCACGGCGTCTTCATCGACGTGCTCGGCCTCGGCGTGCTCATCACCGGCGAGTCCGGCGTCGGCAAGAGCGAGCTCGCCCTGGAGTTGATCAGCCGCGGCCACGGCCTGGTCGCCGACGACGTGGTCGAGATCTCGCGCATCGCCGCCGGAACCCTGGAAGGGCGCTGTCCGCCCATGCTCAAGGACTTCCTGGAGGTGCGCGGCCTCGGGTTGTTGAACATTCGCACCATCTTCGGCGAGACCGCCGTGCGCCGGAAGATGAAGCTGCGGCTGATCGCGCACCTCGAGCGCCCGCAGCCCGGCGGCCGCGACCCGAGCGAGCGGCTGCCGCTCATCGAGCAGTCGGAGGAGATCCTCGGCGTGAGCGTGCGCCGCGTGAGCATTCCGGTCGCCGCCGGCCGCAACCTCGCGGTGCTGGTGGAGGCTGCGGTGCGCAATGAAATCCTCAAGCTGCGCGGCATCGACTCCACCGCCGAGTTCCTCGCGCGCCAGCGCACCCATATGGACAAGGGCGAGTAGTGCAGCTGGTTCTGCCGTTATGCAGTTAGTCCTGGTGAGCGGGCTCTCCGGCTCAGGCAAGAGCATCGCGCTGCGCGTGCTCGAGGACGCGGGCTACTACTGCGTCGACAACCTGCCCGCCAATTTCCTCATGGAGACCGTCGACTTCCTCGCCGACGCCGGGCACGAGCGCGCCGCAGTCAGCATCGACGCGCGCAGCGCCGCGCTGCCGGCGCTGCCGGAGCACATCGCAGAGCTCAGCCGCCGCGGCGTCGACTGCCGCGTGCTTTACCTCGAGGCGAATCCGGACACGCTGCTGCGCCGCTTTTCCGAGACGCGCCGCCGCCATCCGCTCGCCGGCCCCGGCATGACGCTCGCCGAGGCGATCGAGCGCGAGCGTCAGCTCCTCGCCGGCATCGCGCCGCTCGGCAGCCGCATCGATACGAGCGACCTGCAGCCGCGCGTGCTGCAGAACTGGATCCGCGACCTGCTGGGACTGGGCAGCGGCGCGCTCACTCTGCTGTTCGAGTCTTTCTCGTACAAGGATGGCATCCCACTCGATGCCGATTGGGTGCTCGACGCGCGCATGCTGGCTAACCCGCACTACGACCCGCAGCTGCGGCCCTTCACCGGCTGTGACGCCCCGGTGATCGATTACCTCAGCCGCGATAGCGCCGTGCAGCGCTGGCTCGTCGACATGCGCGAGCTGCTCGGCAAATGGCTGCCCGAGATCGTGCGCGAAAACCGCAGCCACGTGACGGTCGCGATCGGCTGCACCGGTGGGCGCCACCGCTCGGTGTATCTCGCCGAAGAGCTCGCCGGGGCCTTTCGCGGCGACTGGCGCGTGCTCGTACGCCATCGTGCACTCGCGCGTGAGGGGGAGCCATAGACAACCTGCCGCTGTTTCCGCTGCAGACGGTGCTCTTTCCGGAAGGGCGGCTGCCGCTGCGCATCTTCGAGATGCGCTACATGGACATGGCGAAGATCTGCCTGCGCGATAACTCGCCGTTCGGCGTCTGCGCGATCCGCGAAGGCACCGAGGTCGGCGCGCCGGCAACACCGCACGACGTCGGCACGCTCGCGCGCATCGTCGACTGGGAAATGCCGCAGCTCGGCCTGCTGCAGGTCATCGCGCACGGCGAGCGGCGCTTCCGCATCCTCGAGCGCCGCGTCGAGCCTAACGGGCTGCAGCGTGCGCGCGTCGAGCTCCTCCCCCCCGAGCACGACGCGCCGGTGCCCGCGAGCTGCGTGCTCTGCTCGCGGCTCCTCGAGCGCGTCATCGAGCAGCAGCCCGACGTGCTGCCCGGCCCGCGCCGGCTCGAGTCGTGCGTCTGGGTCGGCGCGCGGCTCGCCGAGCTGCTACCGCTTCCGCTGCAGGCGAAGCAGGAGCTCCTCGAGCTCTCCGACGCCGTCACGCGGCTCGAGCGCCTCAACGCGCTGCTGCGCTCGCACGCCCACCCCGAATCCTGATCAGCAGTTTCTTTACGGGCGTCGGCACAGCGGCCCGCATTGCTTGCGCGAGCGCCAGCCATTGCTGGTCCTTCGTCGGCTTCGCCGCTTCCACCATGCATAGGACCGGCGTCGCGCGCAGGCGGAAGTGCGTGAATCCATGCTCAACTGACGGAAGCTGCCGCCGGGCGGCAATCTGCCAATCGTCGTGTGCGATCTCCGGGAACGTCAGCAGTCCGCCCCATAGGCCGCTACCGGGCCGCTTCTCGAGAAGCACGCGCCCATTCTTCAGCAGCACCCACCATGTGGCCTCTCTCAGCGGTAATACGCGTTTCTCGCGCGGCGCCGGAAAACGGTCGATCGAACCGCGTTCGTGTGCGCGGCAATCTTGTTTTACCGGACACTCGCCACAA
Source organism: Burkholderiales bacterium (assembly GCA_035689325.1). GTDB lineage: Bacteria > Pseudomonadota > Gammaproteobacteria > Burkholderiales > SG8-39 > SCGC-AG-212-J23. Next base: position 28,956 of record DASSLQ010000174.1, read on the forward strand.
CGCGGCTGCATGCGAGTGCAGATCGTGGCGCCGAGATCCATCAGCGACTGCGTGTAACGCTCGACGTCGCGCTTCGGAAGCAGGCGCTCGGCGAGGCGCCACAGCTCGTCCTCCTCGCCTACCGTGAACGTCCGCGCAAGGACGCGCTTCGCGTTGCCATCGAGGATCGCGGCGCGCTCGCCATAGGCGAACACGGCGATCGCCGCGGCGGTCGAGCGACCGACCCCCGGCAGCTCCGCGATCGCCCGGGCCGTGCGCGGGAACCCGGGCTGCGCGACCCGCCGCGCCGCGCGGTGGAGGTTCCTGCCGCGCGCGTAGTAGCCGAGCCCGCTCCAGAGCCGCAGCACCTCTTCCTCGCGCGCACGGGCAAGCGACTGCACGGTTGGAAAGCGCTTAAGGAAACGCTCGTAGTATGGAATGACGGTTGCGACCTGCGTCTGCTGGAGCATCACCTCCGACAGCCAGATGCGATACGGATCGCGCGTGCCCTGCCACGGCAGGTCGTGGCGGCCGTAGGCGCGCTGCCAGTCGATGAGCTTGCGGGCGAACGAGGTGGAAATCGGTGCCTGACCCCGATTTCCGATTATATTCGCCGCCTCATGGCGGCGTTCATCCTGCGGCGGCTCGGCCAGGCGATCCTCGTGATGCTCGCCGTCGGCCTCATCGCCTTTGCGCTGTTTCGCTTCGTCGGCGACCCGGTGATCTTCATGCTCGGCCAGGACGCGACGCCCGAGGACCGCGCGCGCGTGACGAAGCAGCTCGGCCTCGACCGGCCGTTCTACGTGCAATACGCGGCGTTCGTCGGCAACGCACTGCACGGCGAGTTTGGCCTGAGCCTGCGACAAGTGCGGCCGGTGTCGGCGCTCCTCGTCGAGCGGCTGCCGGCCACGCTCGAGCTTTCGTTCACGGCCGCCCTCTTCGCCCTCGTCGCCGGCATCCCGATGGGCGTGTACACCGCACTGCGACGCGATTCATGGCTCTCGCACTTCCTGCTCGCGATCTCGCTCATCGGCGTGTCGCTCCCGACCTTCCTCATCGGCATCCTGCTGATCCTGATTTTCTCGGTTCAGCTCGGCTGGCTGCCTTCCTTCGGCCGCGGCGACACGGTGGCGCTCGGCTGGTGGTCGACGGGCTTCCTCACCGCCTCGGGTCTTAAGGCGCTCATCCTGCCATCCATAACGCTCGGGCTTTTCCAGATGACGCTGATCCAGCGCCTGGTGCGTTCAGAAATGCTCGAGGTGCTGCGCACCGACTACATCCGCTTCGCACGCGCCCGGGGCCTTAGCGACCGCGCGATCCACTTCGGCCATGCGCTCAAGAACACGCTCGTGCCGGTGATCACCATCACCGGCCTGCAGCTCGGCGCGATCATCGCCTTTGCCATCATCACCGAGACCGTGTTCCAGTGGCCGGGCATGGGGCTGCTGTTCATCCAGGCGGTGACCTTCGCCGACGTGCCGGTGATGGCGGCCTATCTCTGTCTCATCGGGCTGTTCTTCGTGATCATCAACCTCGTGGTCGATCTGCTCTACTACGCCGTCGACCCGCGGCTGCGCGTGCAAGCGCTATGACGTCGCCGGTCGAGCGCATTCGCGCCTATCAAGCGGAGCTGCGTGACGTGCGCCGCGACTTGCACGCGTATCCCGAGCTCTCGTTCCAGGAAACACGTACCTCCGGGGTCGTGGCGGACCAGCTGGCGCGCCTGGGAATCGAAGTGCACCGCGGTCTCGCGAAGACCGGCGTGGTCGGCGTCATCCCCGGCCGGAAGACCACGAGCGGGCGCGCCATCGGCCTGCGCGCCGATATGGACTGCCTGCCGATCCACGAGACCGCCGACATCGCGCATCGCTCGCGCCACCAGGGCCGCATGCACGCCTGTGGTCACGACGGGCATACGACGATGCTGCTCGGCGCGGCGCGCTATCTCGCCGAGACGCGCAATTACGACGGCACGGCGTACGTCATCTTCCAGCCGGCGGAGGAAGGCGGCGGCGGCGCGAACGTGATGGTGCAGGAAGGCCTCCTGCAGCGCTTCCCCATGAACGAGGTCTACGGCCTGCACAACTGGCCGGGACTGCCGCCGGGCAAGCTCGCGGTGCGCGCCGGCCCGGTGATGGCCTCCACCGACGAAGTGAGCATCACCGTGCGCGGCCGCGGCGGCCACGGCGCCATGCCGCACCTCGCGATCGACCCGGTGCTGGTGGCGGCACATATCATCACCGCGTTGCAGAGCATCGCCAGCCGCACGGTCAGCCCGGTGGACGCGGTGGTGGTCAGCATCTGCTCGCTCGCCACCAGCCAGATCGGCGTCTTCAACGTCATCCCGGACGACGTGAAGCTGGTCGGCACCGTGCGTACCTTCCTGCCCCAGACACGCGATCTCGCGGAACGCCGGGTGCGGGAGATCGCAACCAAGACCGCGGAAGCGTTCGGCGCCACGGCCGACGTGACCTACGTGCGCGGCTACCCCGCAACCATCAACAGCGCGCGCGAGGCGCGCTTCGCCGCCGATGTGGCGAAGCGTCTCTTCGGCGCCGACAACGTCGTCACCGAGCACGAGCCGACGATGGGCGGCGAAGACTTCGCCTATTTCTTGCAGGAGCGCCCCGGCGCTTACGCCTTCCTCGGGCAAGGCGCGAGTCACGTCCCGGGTGCGGGCG
>DASSLQ010000175.1:0-9940 GCA_035689325.1 Burkholderiales bacterium
CTCGTCGCCGGCGGCCGCAGCCGCGGCTCGGAGCCGACCGACCCCGAGGACGAGAAGCCGAGCCTGCGCTATCTCTACCCGCCCTATCTCTCGCCGCTCGAGTCGCCGCCGGCGCGTCCGGTGATCACGTCGGCGCCGCAGAGCATCGGCTATGGTTCGACCTTCACGGTCGAGGTCGCTGGTGGTCCGGTAAGCGAAGTCGTGCTGATGGGGCTCGGCTCGATGACGCACGCCTTCGACACGAACCAGCGCTATGTGCAGCTCGCGGCGACGCCGCAGGGCGCGGGCCTCGTCCAGGTCAGCGGCCCGGCGAACGTGCAGACTGCGCCGCCGGGCTATTACATGCTGTTCGTGCTGAACGAGAGCCGCATTCCCTCGGTGGCGAGCTTCGTGCGCGTGGCCGCTTAGCCGCTCACCTCGATGCGCCGCGGCCTGGCGTGCTCGGCTTTCTGGATGCGCACCTTCAGAACGCCCTGCTTCAGCTCGGCGCTCATCCGATTCGGGTCGAGTTCGCGCGAAAGGGTGAAGACGCGCCGGTAGCGCGGCAGGCTCACTTCGATGTGGGTCGCCTCCATCTCGCGCGGCATCTCGAGGCCCATCTCGCCCTCGATCACGAGCACTTCGCCGTCGATGTGCACGTCGAGCCGCTCCTTCGGCACGCCGGGCAGGTCGGCATAGACGGTGATGCCATCGGCGTCCTCGGTCACGTCCACCGGCGGCAGGAGCGCCGGCTGCTGGTCCTGGTTCTCGGTCATGGCTCTCTCCTCAGCTCACTTCGATGCGCCGCGGCTGGGCGGCTTTCTGGCGCGCGATGCTCACGTGCAGCACGCCGTCGCGGTAGCTGGCGCGCACCTCGCCCGGGTCGAGGTCGTCGGTCAGGGTGACGACGCGGTGGAAGCGCCCGGCGAAGCGCTCGTTCACGTGCACGCTCGAGCGCTCGTCCTCGCGCGGCAGCGTCTCGGCGCGCTCGCCCGAGATGCTGAGCACGCCGCGCTCGATCTGCACCTCGATGGATCTGGGCTCGAGGCCGGGCGCGAAGGCGTACACCTCGGCGGACCGCGCGGTAGAGGCCACGTTCAGCGCCGGGAAGGCGCCTCGGGCAAGGCCGCGGATGCTGGGCGAGAGCTCGAACGACTGCTGGATCTGGCGCTGCAGCCGGCCGAGCTCCGCGTACAGGTCGCGGGGGAAAAGCGAGAAATCCATCGGCACACCTCCTGTGTGGTTGGCTGCTGCCGAGATAGGAGCCGCCGTAGCGTTTTCAAGACCCCCGGACTCGGACCGGCGAATCACTCGGCCGGGATCGACATTGGACGACGAATAACCGCTTTGCTATGGTGGCCGCTTCGAGGCGAGGAGGGCCACCGATGAAATTCCAGAGACGCGACTTTCTCAAGTCCACGGCCGCGGCTGCGCTCGCGAGCTCGAGCGGCCTGGGTGCGCTCGGCCGCGCGTTCGGCGCCGAGCCGCTCAACTTTTTCGCCTGGTCGGCGGGCGTCGATCAGGTGAAGGCGCACATCAGCGCCTTCGAGGAGAAGACCGGCATCAAGGTCAACTACGGCAACGCGCCCTGGGCGCAGTACCGCGACACGCTGGTCACCAAGTTCGTCGGCAAGGCGCCGCTCGACGTGCTGTGGGTCTCGGACGCGTGGCTGCCCGAGTGGGCGGAAGCGGGCTGGCTCGCGCCGATCGACGGCTATCCGCAGCTGCTGAAGTACAACTCGGATGTCGATGACTTCAGCACCAAGTCGATGATGTGGAAGGGCAAGCAGTACGGCCTGACCTATTACACCGACTACATGGGCTTCTTCTACGACGAAGGCACGCTGCACAAGGCCGGCATCTCGGCGCCGCCCGCTACCTGGGACGAAGTCGTGCAGCAGTCGCTCAAGATCAAGAAGGCCGGATTCTCCGAGTACCCGCTGATGCTCTCGATGGCGCGCGAGACCTGGCTGATCGAGTTCCTCTCGGCGCTCGTCTTCTCGCACGGCGGGCGCTTCGTCGACGACTCGGGCGCGGCGGTGATGCAGGACAGGAAGAAGGGCGCGCACGAGGCGCTCACCTGGATCGTCGATGCGGTGCAGAAGCACAAGATCGTCTCGCCCGCGTGCGTGGAGGTCGGCGAGCTGAACGGCCTCAAGGCTTTCACCTCCGGCCAGCACGCCTTTGCCATGCTCGGGCGCTACCGCATCCGCACGCTGAACGACCCGAAGCAGTCGCAGATCGCGCCGCGCGCGCGGCAGGCGCTGATGCCGCGCGGCCCGCACGGCCAGAACGCCACCGTCGGCTGGAACCGCTTCTACGGCCTCACCACCGCCGCGGCCAAGGACAAGGAGAAGGCCGCCGAGGCGGTGAAGTTCATCGAGTGGTTCGGCGGCAAGGCCGACGGCAAGTACGCCTTCCAGAAGCTCATGTTCATGGACGTGGGCTCGGGCTTCGCGGTGAAGCCGCTCTTCCAGGACCCGGACATCATCAAGACCTACAACCAGTACTCGGACATCAAGATGTACGAGAAGCAGCAGGCGCTCGCGCGCAAGAAGGACGTGATCGCGCCCTGGTTCGGCGAGTGGGACGAGGTGAACGGCACGGCGTTCCAGGCGGCGGTGGTCGGGAAGAGCTCGATCGACGACGCGCTCAAGCGCTCGGCCGACACCTGGAACAAGCTGCGCAAGCGCGCGTAGCGAACTCTGAAAAAGCGATGAATCGTCGTCCCCGCGAAGGCGGGGACCCACACTCGGGGGCGACCTCCCTGGGCCATCAGAGTCCTCAATGACGGCGCTCGCCCTGCGGGGGGCGACCCGGGCGCCGGTCAGCCGCTACGACCAGGCGGCCGCGCTGTGGCTGCTCGCGCCGATGCTCGGCGTGCTGGCGGTGGTGGCGGTGTTCCCGGTGCTGTACTCGCTGTGGATGAGCTTCTTCGACCTGAGGCTTACCCGGCCGCAGCGGGTCCCGTTCGTCGGTTTCGACAACTACGTCGACGTCTTCCAGGACGATCTCTTCTGGCAGTCGGTGTGGCGCACCACCTCGTTCACGCTGATCTGCGTGGTCGCGATCATGCTGATCGCGCTCGCGATCGCGCTGCTCTTGAACGAGGAGTTCCGCGGCCGCCGTTTGCTCTCGGCAATGCTGCTCGTGCCCTGGGCGATCCCGTACGTCGCGAACGGCCTGATGTGGAAGTGGATCTACGACTCGGGCTACGGCGCGCTGAACGGCATCCTGTTCCAGCTCGACTTCATCGACAAGTACATGGTGTGGCTCGGCGACTCGCGCAAGACGCTGTGGCTGATCGCCAACGCCTTCGTCTGGAAGGAGGTGCCGCTCGCCACCATCCTGGTGCTCGTCGGCCTGAAATCGATCCCCGCCGATCTCTACAGCGCGGCGCGCGTCGACGGCGCGAACACCTGGGCGCGCTTCGTCCACATCACGCTGCCGGCGCTCAGGCCTTCCTTCATGCTGGTGGTGATCTACGAGACGATGATGGCGATCCGCCACTTCGACCTGTTCTTCATCCTCACCGAGGGCGGGCCGGCGGAGGCGTCGCATGTGCTCGCCTGGCACGTGTACGTCGAGACCTTCCGCAAGCTCTCCTTCGGCACGGGCTCCGCGCTCGCCTACATCATGGCGCTCGTCACGTTCGCGCTCGCCTTCTGGCTCATCCGCACGCTGGGAAGGAAGCTGTGAGGCGAAGGATCTTCCTCTTCTTCGCTTCGCTCGTATTCCTCGGCTATGTGCTCGCGCCGGTAGCCTGGCTGGTCTCGTCCTCCTTCCAGGGCGAGGCGGAGATCACCTCGCGCCCGCCGCACTGGATGCCGCGCCAGCCGACGCTTGAGAATTTCGCGGCGATCTTCCAGGCGCGCGACAAGACGGTCACCTACGAGACGCGCCGCGCCGGCGACCCGGCCACCGGCGGCTACATTCCGTCCACGGCGCGCAACCTCATCCCGTCGATGTGGAACAGCCTGATCGTCGCGCTTTCGGTCGTCGCGCTCAACCTGGTCGTCGCGGTGCCCGCCGCTTATGCCATGGCCAAGATCCGCTTCATCGGCCGGCAGACCTCGATCTACTTCATGCTCACCACGCGCGTCATCCCGGACATCGCGCTGGTGGTGCCGTTCTTCCTCTTCATCCGCGCCTTCGGCCTGCTCGACCACCTCGGCTCGCTCGTCATCACCTATCTCGCCATCACCGTGCCCTTCAGCGTCTTCATCCTGGTGAGCTACTTCGAGTCGCTGCCCGACGAGCTCGACAAGGCGGCGCGCGTCGACGGCTGCTCGCGCCTGCAGACGCTCCTTCGCGTGTACGTGCCGCTCGCGGCTCCGGCGCTGGTGGCGGTGGTGCTCTTCACTTTCCTCACGAGCTGGAACGAGTTCCTGCTCGCGCTCATGTTCACGCAGACGCCGAATTCGCAGACCATGCCGATCGTGGTCGCGTCCTTCGCCTCCGACTTCACCATCAGCTTCGCCTTCATCAACGCCGCCGGCGCGCTCGCGGTCATTCCGCCCGTCGCCATGGCGGTGATCTTCGAGCGCTATATCGTCTCCGGCCTCACCGCCGGCGCGGTGAAGGGATAGATGCAGGAATGACAAACCTGTGAAAAACGCGCGCCTTGTCGTCCCCGCGAAGGCGGGGACCCAGTTCTTGTCTCGAATATCGTGGGTTCCCGCTTTCGCGGGAACGACGGCTTCGGACGTTTCATAATCGATGGCCGCCATCCGCTTCCAGTCGGTCGGCAAGACGTATCCCAACGGCTTCGTCGCGCTCGAGAACCTGGACCTCGAGGTCGCCGACAAGGAGTTCGTGGTGCTGCTCGGGCCCTCGGGCTGCGGCAAGTCGACCACGCTCAACCTGATCGCGGGACTCGAGGACGTCACCGCCGGCGCGCTCTACTTCGACGCCACGCTCATGAACGTCGTGCCCGCGCACAAGCGCGACGTGGCGATGGTGTTCCAGAGCTACGCGCTCTATCCGCACAAGTCGGTGTACGAGAACATCGCCTTCGGCCTGCGCATGCGCGGCCACCCGCAGGCCGAGATCGAGCGCCGGGTGCGCGACGCTGCGCGCGCGCTCGAGATCGAGCCGCTGCTCGCGCGCCGGCCGCAGCAGCTCTCCGGCGGCCAGCGCCAGCGCGTCGCGCTCGGCCGCGCGCTCGTGCGCCAGCCGCAGGCGTTCCTCATGGACGAGTCGCTCTCCAACCTCGACGCCGCGCTGCGCATCGCCATGCGCGCCGAGATCAAGAAGCTGCACCAGTCGATGCGCACCACCTTCGTCTACGTGACGCACGACCAGGCGGAGGCGCTCACCCTCGCCGACCGCATCGTCGTCATGAAGGAGGGCGTGATCCAGCAGATCGGCCCGCCGCAGGAGATCTACGACCGGCCGAGGAACACCTTCGTCGCTTCCTTCCTCGGCAACCCGCCGATCAACTACCTGGAGGGCACGCTGAGCGCGGACGGCACGCGCTTCGAGCGCGGCGGGCTCTCGCTCGCGCTCGCAAGACCGCTGCGCGGCCAGGCGGGCCGGCCGGTGAAGCTCGGCATCCGCGCCGAAGATGCCGATACGCGGCAAATGAGCCAGATGCTCAGCGGGCGCGTGTCCTCCATCCTGCCGGTGGGCTCCGATACCTTCCTCGGCGTCGACGTGGAAGGCGCGACGCTCTTCTTCCGCCTCGGGCGCGAGCTGCGCGCGCACCAGGGCGAGAACGTGTCACTCTCGGTCGACATGAACCACGCGCAGCTCTTCGACTCGTCCTCCGGGGCGAGCCTGCTCTGGCAGTGAAGCCCGCGCCCTTCCGCTACCACCGGCCCGGCTCGCTTGCCGAGGCGCTCGCGCTTCTTTCGCAGCTCGGGGATGCGAAGCTCATCGCCGGCGGCCAGAGCCTCGCGCCGATGATGAACATGCGCCTGGTGTCGCCGGCGGCGCTCATCGATCTCAACGGGATCGCCGGCCTCGACGGCATCAGCGAGCGCAATGGCTTCGTGGAGATCGGCGCGCTCGCCCGCCATCACGCTGTTGCCAATTCAAGCGTGGTGAAAACCCATTGTCCGCTTCTTGCGCAAGCCGCCGGCGCCATCGGCCACTACGCCATCCGCGCGCGCGGCACGCTCGGCGGTTCGCTCGCGCACGCCGATCCCGCGGCGCAGCTGCCGCTCGTCGCGGCGACGCTCAATGCCGAGATCGTGCTCGCCGGCAAGCGCGGCGAGCGGCGCATCGCGGCGCGCGACTTCTTCGTTTCGCTCATGAGCACGGCGCTCGCGCCCGACGAAATCATCGTCGCCGCGCGCTTCCCCAAATCGGCGCCGCGCGAGCGCTGCGCCTACACGCAGTTCAGCCGCCGCACCGGCGACTTCGCCCTTGTGGGGGTCGCCTGCACGCTCGGTAGCGATGGGCTGACGCTCGGCATCGGCGGCGTGGAGGACAAGCCGCTCGTCTTCGCCGATTTCGGCACTACCGACGCGGCGTCCGTCGCCCACGCTGTGCGTGAGCGCGTTAGTCCGGCGGAAAACCCCCGCGTGCCGGCCGTCTTCCGCAAGGAGCTGGTAGAAATCCTCACCCGAAGAGCGATACAGCAATGTACGAGTTCGAACTGAAGGTCAACGGCGAGCGCTACGTGGTGCGTGCCGAGCCTAGGAAGCTGCTCTCCGACGTGCTGCGCGAGGACTGCCGGCTCACCGGCACGCACGTGGGCTGCGAGCATGGCGTGTGCGGCGCATGCACGGTGCTGGTCGACGGCAAGCCGGCGCGCGCCTGCCTCGTCTATGCGCCGCAGATGGAGGGTCATGAGATCACCACGATCGAGGCGGTAGCGAAGGACGGCAAGCTCTCGCCGCTGCAGCAGGCGTTGCACGAGGCGCACGGCCTGCAGTGCGGCTTCTGCACCGCGGGCATCGTCATGACCTTCGAGGCCTACCTCAAGGAAAACCCGCGGCCGACGGAGGCTGAGGTGCGCGAAGTGCTTGCCGGGAACCTGTGCCGCTGCACCGGCTACCACAACATCGTAAGAGCGATCCTCGATGCAGCCGCGAAGGCCTAAGCTGCGCCACATCGGCGCGCCGCTCGCGCGCAAGGAAGACCGGCGCTTCCTCACCGGACACGGGCGCTACGTCGAGGACATCGAGATCGCGGGCGCGCTGCACGCCTGCTTCGTACGCTCGCCGCATCCGCACGCGCGCATCAGAAATATCGACGTGCAGGAAGCGAAGAAGGCGCCGGGCGTCGTGGCGATCTACACCGGCAAGGACCTCGCGCAGTGGACGCTGCCGCTGCGCATGGCGCCGCCGATTGACGGCCTGCTGCCGGTAGAGCTGACGACGCTGCCGATCGACAAGGTGCGCTTCCATGGCGATCCGGTGGCGTGCGTGATCGCGCAATCGCGCTATCTCGCCGAGGACGCGGCCGAGCTTGTGGCGGTGGATTACGAGCCGTTGCCTGCGGTCGCGAATCTGGCGCAGGCGCTGGCTGCAGGCGCGCCCAAGGTGGACGAGTCGCTGCCCTCCAACGTGGTCTCGGTGCAGCGCTTCTCCACGGGGGATGTCGCCGCGCGCAAGCGCGAAGCGCACAAGCTGGTCGAATGCCAATTCCATCAGGGCCGGCTTACGCACCTGCCGATCGAGACGCGCGGCCTCGCCGCGCTGTGGGACGAGGGCCGGCAGCACCTCACGGTGCACATCGGCAACCAGGTGCCGCATCCGTTCCGCTCGCAGGTCGCGGCGCGCATGCGCCTTTCCGAATCGCAGGTGACGATCGTCTCGCCCGACGTCGGCGGCGGCTTCGGCCAGAAGATCGCGCTCTATCGCGAGGAGCTCACGGTGTGCGCGGCGAGCCGGCAGTTGCAGCGCCCGGTGCGCTGGCGCGAGGACCGCATGGAGAATCTGATGGCCTCGAGCCACGCGCGCGAGGACAGCTGCCGCACGCGAGCGGCGGTGACGAAGGAGGGGAAGCTCCTCGGCCTCGAGCTCGAGATCCTCGAGGACTTCGGCGCCTACTGCTTCTACCCGGCGAACTATCTCGCGCGCGTGGTGGCGATGATCCTCACCGGGCCGTACAAGGTGCGCGACTACGCCTTCGAGGTGAAAGTAGCGCTCACCAACAAGTGCGGCAACGGCCCGATGCGCGCGCCGATGGCGATCACGAGCTGGCTCGTCGAAGGCACGATGGACGCGATCGCGCGCGAGCTGGGGCTCGATCCGCTGCAAGTGCGCCGCGCGAACATGGTCGAGACGCGCGAGCTGCCCTACACCATGCCGACGGGCGAGGTGATCGCCGACATCACGCCGCGCGAGACGCTGGAAGCCGCCGTGAAGGCGATGGACTACGACGGCTGGCGAGCGCGCCAGGCGGCCGCGCGGAAGGAGGGACGCTACCTCGGCATCGGCTTCTGCTCGGTCGTCGAGTCGACGACCTACGGCTCGAAGTTCTACAAGGCGGCTGGCATCCCCGGCTCCGGGCACGAGGCGGCGTGGCTGCGCATCGAGCCGAGCGGCGCAGTGAACGCCTCGGTCGGACTGGGCGCGACCGGGCAGGGCTACGAGACCGCGTTCGCGCAGGTGGTGGCGGACGGCCTCGGCGTCGAGCCGTCGCAGGTACGCGTGCAGATGGGCAACACCGACATCGCGCCCTACGGCATGGGCAGCCGCGGCGCGCGCGGCGGCACCGCCGGCGGCACGGCGATCTTCCTCGCGGCGCGCGAAGCGAACGAGAAGGTGCTCGCCATCGCCGCGAAAATGCTCGGCTTCGATTCCGCCGAGGGGCTGCACCTCGTCGACGGCCGCGTCGAGCGCGAGATCCTCGGCGAGCGCAGCAAGACGGACATCACGCTCGCGCAGATCGCGCGCACCGCCTACCTCGATCCGACGGCGCTGCCCGCGGGCATGGCGCCGGGGCTGGACTTCTCGCGCACCTACGATCCGCCGCCGATGACCTACTCCAATGCCTGCCATGCGTGCGAGCTCGAGGTGGACGTCGAGACCGGCGCGCTGAAGATCAACCGTTACGTGGTGGCGGAGGACTGCGGCCAGGTGCTGAACCCGATCGTGGTCGAAGGCCAGCAGCACGGGGCGATCGCCATGGGACTCTCCGGAGCGCTGCTCGAGCACATGCGCTACGACGAGGACGGCAACAACATCACCGGCTCGCTCGCCGACTACCTCGTCGCGACCTCGACCGACCTGCCGAGCTTCGAGCTGATCCCGATGCACACCCCGAGCCGCGGCAATCCGGTCGGCACGAAAGGCATGGCCGAGGGCGGCGTGATGGGCGCGGTGGGCGTCATCATGAGCGCCGTGAACGACGCGCTCGCGCCCTTCGGTGTCGTCGCCGACCGCCAGCCGCTCGGCCCGGATTACCTGCGCGCTTTATTGAGAGCACGAGCAAACTCAATCAAGCGTAAATAGCTCGTGCTCGCCGTCCAGGCCTTTCAGGACATGCTTGCCCGCAGAGACGAGGTTTCCACGATAGGCCGCAGCGAAGGCCGCTGAAGTCAGCACCGGCTTCTTCAGCTCCTTGGTCATGCCTTCGATGCGCGCCGCTTCGTTCGCGGCTGCACCGATGACGGTGAACTCGAGGCGCTCCGGCACGCCGATGTTGCCGTAGGTAACGTCACCTATGTGAAGGCCGATCCCGTAGCGCAGCGGTGGCCGGTCCGGATTCTCCTGGTTGACCTGGCGCACGCGCTCCGCGGCCAGGCGTGCGGCGTGCAACGCCCGCTCGCAAGCTGCGGCCGCATCGCTCTCGATCGGAAAAATCGCGAGCACCGCGTCGCCGATGTAGCGCAGCACTTCGCCTCTCGCCTCGAGCACCGCACCCGCCATGCAGTAGAAGAAACGGTTGAGCTGGCGCAGATACGCGCGCCGTCCGAGCTGCAAGGAGAGCGGCGTGGAGTCGCGGAAGTCGCAGAACCAGATCACGGCGTGGATATGCTCGCCGTCGCCGTGCTTTACCAGTCCCT
>DASSLQ010000176.1:0-11944 GCA_035689325.1 Burkholderiales bacterium
CTGGGAAGTGCTGTCGAACCCGCACGGCGGCTACACCTGGATCTTCGAGCAGGGCGACCTCGAGGGGCGCGGCCACTTCGAAAAGGGCTTCAAGGACCGGCGGCCGGACAGGACGTGAGTTTGTTCACGCCGAGTGCACACATATATGTATGTGCTGCTGACGGCGGCGCCCGGGACCGGCAAGACCACCGTGATCCAACGGCTCGCGTCGTTGCTGCGAGATGTTCGTCTGGCATGTCGAGCTGCCGAAGACGCATCGCGTCGCAAAGTACGGCGTCGACGTGGCGGCGATCGAGCGCGCCGCCGATGCTACGCTCGGGCAGCCGCGCGGCGTCGCTCACGCGCGCGAAGCGCGATGCAATGCCTGCGCAGCTCCGCGCGTGGCTGGAACCAAGGGAGCACCAAGAGGGTCAGTAACAAATGGTCCGCTTCGCCGCACTCGTCGCCACACTCTGCGCCGCAAGCGCGCTCGCCGCGCCGCGGCTCGATGAGATCAAGCTGCCGCCGGGCTTTCGCATCAGCGTCTACGCCGAGCACGTAGCCGGTGCGCGATCACTCGCCCTGGGCGAGCGCGGCACCCTCTTCGTCGGCAGCAGCGAGGGCAGCGTCTATGCCGTGGCGCCGGGCGGTGGCGCCGCGCAGGTGATCGCCCGCCGGCTGAACGCGCCGCACGGCGTCGCGTTCCACGAAGGCGCGCTCTACGTCGCCGAGAACGGCCGCGTCACACGCTACGATGCGATCGAGAGCCACCTGCAGGATGCGCCCAAGCCGGTGGTGGTCTCCGACGATCTGCCGAATCATCCGCACCATGGCTACAAGCCGATCCGCTTCGGGCCGGACGGCCTGCTCTACGTCGGCATCGGCTCGCCGTGCAACGTGTGCGACCCGCAGGGGGAATACGGCACGATCAGCCGCTACAGCGCGAGCGGCAAGCGCGAGATCTACGCGCGCGGCATCCGCAATAGCGTCGGCTTCGACTGGGACCCGCGCACGAAGGAGCTCTGGTTCACCGACAACGGCGCCGACAACATGGGCGACGACGTGCCGCCCGACGAGCTCGACCACGCGCCGCGCGCCGGCATGAACTTCGGCTTCCCCTACTGCCACGGCGGCGACGTGCCGGATCCGCGCTATGGCAAGCAGCATCCCTGCTCCGAATTCACGCCACCCGCGCGCAAGCTTGGCGCGCATGTCGCGGCGCTCGGCATGCGTTTCTATACCGGCACGAAATTCCCCGAGGCCTACCGCGGCGCGATCTTCATCGCCGAGCATGGCTCCTGGAATCGCAGCGCGAAGTCGGGCTACCGCGTGAGCGTGGTGCGCGTCGAGGGCGGCCGCGCGGTGAGCTACGAGCCCTTCGCCACCGGCTGGCTGCAGGGCAACGACGCGTGGGGCCGGCCGGTCGACGTGATCGTCGCGCCGGACGGAGCGCTGCTGGTGTCCGACGAGCGCGCCGGCGTCGTCTATCGCATCGACTACACCGGCCGCTAGAGAACCCCTGGCGTCGCCCCCGCGAAAGCGGGGGCCCCAAGAATTCTTGGTTCCCGCTTGCGCGGGAACGACCGCGGGCTACATCTTCGAGCCGGAAGCGCGGTGGAAGTGTTCCCAGTAGCCGTCGCTCCAGCCGGCGAGGTACTCACTCTCAGCGGGCTGCACGCCGAACTGGCGGCATTGATAGGCATACTGATCGATCCTCGCCTGCTGCCCGATCAGGCCATCGGTTTCACCCTGCTGGTGCCAGTTCGTAGTGCGGCACTGCGTCTCGTTCATCGACACGCAGCCGGCGGCCAGCGCGCACAGTGTCAGTACGGAATAACGGGTCATCGTGACCTCCGCCGGGGCATACAGGCGGCAGGTAGCGCTTATTCCTGCCCGAGCGCTGCGTTCTCGAGATCCGTGACGAGCATGTGCCCGGGCGCGTGCGTGATGCAAAGCGAGGGCTTCGCGTCGAGCACCACCGACTGCGGCGTGATGCCGCAGGCCCAGAATACCGGCAGCTCGTCCGCGCGCACTTCTGTCGGATCGCCCGCCCAGGGCTTGGCGAGATCGCCGACGCCGATGAGATCGGGCCGCCCGATGTGCACCGGCGCGCCGTGCGCGCGCGGAAAGCGCGAGGTGATCTCGATGGCGCGGATGGCGTCCGCCGCCTGGAACGGCCGCATTGACACGACCAGCTTGCCGCGAAAGCGCCCCGCCGGCGTGCAATCGATGCTCGTGCGATACATCGACACGTTGCGTCCCTGCTCGACGTAGCGCAGCGGCAGCCCCGCGGCCATCAGCGCCTCCTCGAAGCTGAAGGAGCAACCGAGGACGAACGTGACGAGGTCGCTGCGCCACACGTCGCGCAGGTCGATCACTTCTTCGGCCAGCGCGCCGTCGCGAAATATGCGATAGCGCGGCACGTCGGTGCGGATGTCGATGTCTTCGCCGAGCTCCGGCAGGCGCGGATCGCCCGGCTTCGACATCGCCAGCAGGGGACAAGGCTTCGGATTGCGCTCGCAGAAAAGCCGGAATTCGTCCGCGTACTCGCGCGGCAGGATGCAGACGTTGCCCTGCACGTACCCCGGCGCGACGCCCGCGGTGTGGCGGCGGAACTCGCCCTGCCGGATGGCGCGGCGGACCTCGCGCGGCTCGTTCATCGGCCGAATGATAGCGGTTAAGATACGCCGCTCACGCCCAGCACCGGAGGAGCGGTTGGCGAGATTCAGCGAGTACGTGCCGAGCGGGGTCATTCCCGCCTTGCTGCTGCCGTTCCACGAGGATCTCTCGATCGACGAGGCGTCCTATCGCGCGCATCTGCGCGACGTCGCGGCGGTATCCGGCGTCTCGGCGATCACCGTCAATGCGCATGCGTCGGAGGTGGCGTCGTGCACGTTCGATGAGCAGCGTCGCGTGCTCGACATCAGTGCTGAGGAACTCACGCTGCCCATCGTGCACGGCGTCTACGCCGACGGCAGCCTCGAAGCCGCGCGCATCGCGCGCATGGCGAGCGCGGGCGGCGCGTCGGCGCTGCTCGTGTTTCCGCCGAACCTCTATTACTTCGGCCAGCGGCCTGAGATGGCGCTGACGCACTTCAAGCGCATCGCCGATGCGAGCGACCTGCCGCTCATCGCGTTCCAGTATCCCGTCGCCACCGGCTATGGCTACCCGCTGGAAACGCTGCTCGCGCTCGCGGACCAGGTGCCGAGCGTGCGCGCCATCAAGGACTGGTGCGCGAATCCGCAGCTGCACGAGCGCCACATCCGCGTGCTGCAGTCGCGCTCGCGTCCGGTCAATGTGCTGACGACGCACAGCTCGTGGCTGCTCTCTTCGCTCGCGCTCGGCTGCGCGGGTCTGCTCTCGGGCTCGGGCTCGGTGATCGCGGATCTGCAGGCACAGCTGTTCCGTGCCGTGCAGGCGGGCAATCTGGAGGAAGCAAGGCGCGTCCATGACCGCATCACGCCGACGGCGGAGGTGTTCTACGCCGAGCCGTGGGTCGACATGCACAACCGCATGAAGGAAGCGCTCGTGCTGCTCGGAAGATTGCCGCGCGCGGTGGTGCGACCGCCGCTCGCGAAGCTGCCGGCCGCCGAGATCGAGCGCATCCGCGCCGCGCTCGTCGCGGCCGGCCTGCTGCAGAAAACACCATCACAGAGGAGAGAGAAATCGTGGATGGCATGAAGCACGTAGTGCTGGCGCTCGCCGCGGCGGCGCTCGCGCCGGCCGCAGCGGCGCAGGAGCCGGTGAAGATCGGCATCGTGACGTTCCTGTCGGGCCCGGCGGCCGCGCCTTTCGGCGTGCCGGCCAGGAATGCCGCCGACTTCGTGATCGAGGAGCTGAATGCGGGCAAAGCGCCGGCGCCGTACGGCAAGAAAGGCTTCGGCGGCTCGCCGCTCGAGATGGTGATCGTCGACGAAGCGGGCAGCACCACGACGCAGGTCACGGAGTTCCGCAACCTCGTGCAGCGGCAGAACGTCGACCTGGTAGTCGGCTATGTCTCGAGCGGCAATTGCCTCGCCATCGCGCCGGTCGCCGAGGAGCTGAAGAAGCTCACCAACTTCTTCGACTGCGGCACGCCGCGCATTTTCGAGGATGCGTCGTACAAGTACGTGTTCCGCACCTCGCCCACCGCGACCATGGACTCGGTCGGCGCCGCGCTCTACGTGAAGGACGCGAAGCCGGGTACGAAGTCGATCGCCGGCCTCAACCAGAATTACGCCTGGGGCCAGGACTCGTGGGGCGACTTCGAGCTCGCGATGAAGACGCTCGTGCCGAACATCGAAGTGAAGACCTCGCAGATGCCGAAGCTCTTCGCCGGCCAGTACAACGCCGAGATCTCGGCGCTGCTCTCGGCGAAGCCGGACGTCATCCACTCGAGCTTCTGGGACGGCGACCTCGAGGCGCTCATCCTGCAGGCCGGCCCGCGCGGCCTGATGAAGCAGAGCCTGACGATCCTCACCACCGGCGAGACGGCGATGCACAAGCTGGGCAGCCAGATCCCCGACGGCACGGTGCTCGGCGCGCGCGGACCGTTCGGCCCGTATGCGCCGGCGAACCAGTACAACAAGTGGTTCCACGGCGGCTTCGTCGGCAAGTACAAGAGCGAGCCGAACTACGCGTCCTACCAGATGGCGCAAGCCATTCTTGGGGTCAAGCTCGCGTGGGAGAAGGCGCAGGACGCCAATGGCGGCAAGCGTCCGTCGAACGAGCAGGTTGGCGCCGCGCTCGAGAACATGAGCTACGAGGGCCCGGGCGGCACGGTCAAGATGGCGATCGGCAAAGGCCACCAGGCGATCATGGAAACCGCCTACGGCCAGACCAGGCTCGCCGGCGGCAAGCTGACCGTGGTCAACGTCAAGCGCTATCCCGCGGAGAAGGTCAACCCGCCCGAGGGCATGAAGGCAGCCGACTGGATCAAGGGCGGCTTCAAAGCCCAATAAGAATAGGGACAGTCCCTATTTTTTCGCTCGGCGAAAAAATGGGGTCCGTCCCTAATTTCGCCTGAACGAGCTCCTCTCCGTCGCCGTGGACGGCGCCATCTACTCGGCGTGGCTGTTCATTGCCGCGCTCGGGCTGACGCTGATCTACGGCGTGATGAAGATCGTCAACGTCACCCACGGCAGCTTCTACGCGATCGGCGCTTATGCGGCGGCATCGCTCACCGCGGCGTGGCTCGCGCGCGGCTTCCCGCCGATGCTTTCGTACGCGGTGCTGGTCGTCGCCGCCATCGTCGTCGCCGCGCCGTTCGCCATCCTCATCGAGCGCGTGATCCTGCGCTTCATGTACACCAAGGACGAGGTGGTGATCCTGCTCGCCACCTACGCGCTGTTCCTCATCCTCGAGGACGTCATCAAGCTGATCTGGGGCGTCGATCCCTACTTCATCGCCGAGCCGTACGCGCTGCTCGGCAGCTTCCAGGTCGCCGACATGGCGTATCCAACCTACAACCTGCTGCTCGTCGCGGCGGCGCTCGTCTTCGGCGGCGGGCTCGCGTGGCTGCTCCATAGCACGCGCGCCGGCAAGCTGCTCCTCGCAGTGATCCACGACCCCGAAATCAGCCGCGCGATGGGGGTGAACGTCGGGCGCTATTACCTCGCGACCTTCGCGCTCGGCTCGCTGCTCGCCGCGCTCGCCGGTGCTTTCACCGCGCCGACGGTGTCGGTCGTGCCAGGGCTGGGCGTCGATGTCATCGTGCTTTCATTCGCCGTGGTGGTGATCGGCGGTCTCGGCTCCCTGCCCGGCGCGGCGCTTGGCGCGGTGATCGTCGGCATCGTGCGCTCACTCTCGGTGCACTACCTGCCGCAGCTCGAGCTCTTCGTCATCTACTTCGTGATGGCGGCGGTGCTGGCAGTGCGGCCGCGCGGGCTCTTCAGCCTCGCCGAGCCGAGGAAGATCTGAGCCGCGATCGCACCGTCGTCGTGGTGCTCGCGTCGCTCGCATTGCTGGCGGCCGCCGGCCCATGGCTGCCGCAGTGGGCGATGTTCATCGTCACCATCGCGTTTGCGCGCGGGCTGGTCGCGCTCGGCCTGCTGCTCCTGCTGCGCGCGGGTCTCGTCTCGTTCGGGCAGGCGCTCTTCTACTGCCTCGGCGCGTACGCGGCCGGCGCGATCGGGCGCTTCTTCGGCGTGTCCGACATCTTCATCGAGATGCTGGTCGGCGGCACGGTAGCCGCGCTCGTCGCGTTCGTCCTCGGATTTCTGCTTGCGCGCTATCGGGGCATCTTCTTCGGGCTCCTCAGCCTTGCGCTGTCCATGATCCTGTACGGCCTGCTGGTCAAGACCGAGGCGCTCGGCTCGACCGACGGCTTCAACATCGCGCCGTCGACCCTCTTCGGCGTGCGGCCACCGCCCGACTGGGTGCGCTACAGCGTGCTGCTATCCGCGGCAGCGGTGGCGAGCCTGTGTGCGCTGGTCGTGCATCGCTATCTGCACACGCCCATGGGTCGCCTTGCGCCCGCGATCAAGGACAACGAGATCCGCGTCGAGTACATGGGCGCGTCTGCGCGCAAGGCGGTGCACGTCACGTACGTCATCGCCGGCGCGCTTGCCGGCATCGGCGGCGCGCTCGCAGCGACGGCAGTCGGCCACATCGATCCGGACATGGCCTACTGGACCACCTCCGGCGAATTCATCTTCATCACCATCCTCGCCGGCACCGGCAGCGTCGCGGCGCCGTTCGTAGGAGCGCTGCTCTACGGCTCGATCCACACGCTCGCATACGGCCTGTCGCCGAACACCTGGCAGATGAGCCTCGGGCTCGCGCTGCTCATGCTGATCGTCTTCCTGCCGGAGGGGCTGTGGTCCCTCGCCACTCGCCATGCCCGCCATTCTTGACGCACGCGGCCTGTGTAAGCGCTTTGGCGCCGTCACGGCGGCACAGGAAGTCAGCGCCGCGATCGAGAAGGACTCGGTCGTCGGCCTGATCGGCACCAACGGCGCCGGCAAGACGACCTTCATCAACATGATCACCGGCTACCTCAAGCCCGACGCCGGCTCGATCACCTACGAGGGGCGCGACATCACGCCGCTCGCGCCGCGCGAGGTCACCCGGCTGGGAATCTGCCGCTCGTTCCAGATCCCGCAGCTCTACAGCTCGCTCAGCGTGCGCGACAACATGCTGGTGGGCCTTGGCATCGTGCTCGCGAACGCCGGGCACGGCGGCTTCTTCTCGCGCGGGCGCATCTGGGAGACTCGGCCGGTGCCGGGCTACGGCGAGCCGGCCGCGCGCGTGGCCGAGCACATCCTCGCGCGCTTTGGGCTCGCCGAATATCGCGACCGCAACGCGCAAGTGCTGCCGGGCGGCGTACGAAAGCTGCTCGACATCGCGCTCACCATGGTGGCGCGGCCGCGCGTGCTGCTGCTCGACGAGCCCACCAGCGGCGTCTCGGCGCAGGAGAAGTTCGGCATCATGCAGATGGTGCTCGACGTCGTGCGCGCCGAAGGCACGACGGTGCTCTTCGTCGAGCACGACATGGAAGTAGTGAGCCGCTTCGCGCAGCGCGTGCTCGCGTTCTACGACGGCCGCATCATCGCCGATGCCAAGCCCGAGGTGGCGCTCGCCGATCCGGAAGTGCGCCGCCACGTCGTCGGGCGCCTGAAGGCCGCGCATGCTTGAGCTCAGCAACCTGAGCGTCGCGATCAGCGCAGTGCAGATACTGCGCGAGGTGTCGCTCACGGTCCCGGACGGCGCGATGATCGGCCTCGTTGGCCGCAACGGCGCCGGCAAGACCACACTCATGAAGACGGTCATGGGCCTCCTCAAGCCAGCAGGCGGCGCGGTGCAGTTCGACGGCCGCGATCTCGTCGCCGCGCCGACCCATGCGCGCGTACGCCTGGGCATCGGCTACATGCCGGAAGACCGACGGCTGATTCCCGATCTTACGGTTGAAGAGAACGTGCTCGTGCCCGCCTGGGCCGCACACCTCGCCGATGCGCGCGAGCGCCTGGCGCGTGTCTACGCTCTCATTCCGGAGATGCGCGCCTTCGCGCCGCGCAAGGGAGTCGCGCTGTCCGGCGGCCAGCAGAAACTCGCGGCCCTCGCGCGCGCAATGATGTGCGGCACGCGCTTGCTCCTGCTGGATGAGCCGTTCGAAGGCGTGGCGCCCGCGCTCGCGCAGCGCCTGGCGGAGGTGGTCGCCGATCTCAAGCGCGAAGGCATGTCGGTGCTGCTCTCGGAATCCGACCTGCAGCACTCCGAGCGGCTGGTCGATCGCGTGGTCGTGATCGACCGCGGGGCGATCGCCTCGGGCGCCTAAGGCGCCTTCCTTCCAGCTCGGCGAGCCGCCGGCGCAGCTCCTTAGGAGAAGGGCGCGGCACGCCGCGCCCTTCCAATGCTGCTAGTACTCAGCGCTCCGGCGCCGACTCTTCATCGGGTGCCGGCGGCAGCGGCACGCCGCCCGGGCCGGCGACGAACGTGAGCGGCGATTGCGCGGCCTGCTGGCCAACGCCCGGCTTGCTCCAGTCGCACACCCCGCCCGGGAACGCGACGGCCATGCGCCCGAGTTGCGAGCTCGAAAGACCGCCGGGATTCGCCACCGATATGTAGTCCAGGGCGCTGATCGGCTTCAGCTGGCATTTCAGGATGTTCTCCGCGAGTGGCCCGCCCGCAACCTGGCGCGGCGAGGCATGCTTCGCCAGCCCAGGGTCGGCATCGCAGGCTGCCATGTCGGTAACCGGATTGTTGAAGGTCGTGTCGCCCGTGAGGAAGCAGAAGTCCACCGCGCCGGCGGGCTTCGACGCGACCACCTGCTCATGCGTGCGCACGGAGTTGAGCGTGTCCTTCGGCGCGGTGACGTTCAGCGCCGAGAGCCATGTGTCCATGGTCAGGAACGACTTGACGGTCACCGCCCCGATTTGGGCCGGGGTAACGGGAAGAAGCCCGGTGCCGTAGCGCCACATCACCTGGTTGCCGTGATCGCCATGGTTCTCGGCGTCGATGCGCGCGCGCTCAGAAAAGCTGCGCCAGATGTAGTGAATGCCGGTCTCGTCCCAGCCGCGCGAGTCGATGATCGGCAGTCTTCCGAGGTTCGCGCCGCTCGAGACGATGCCGGCCCGGTAGGCGATGTCGAGCGCCGGCAGGTCGGCGGTGCTGCGCGGCGCGCGGCGGTTCGAGTCGGCGTCGAAGCCGCCGATCTTCTCGTTCAGCGTGACGAACTCGTCGGGCGTGATCGCGCCCGAGAGCAGCGCCCCCAGTCCATACTGGATGCCGACGTTGTCGTCGGTCTGCCGCGCACGAAGGCTGTTCGCCGGAATGCCGGCCGTCGTACCCCACACGGCGGTGGCGAGGTCCGGATCGCCGCAGCGCGTGCCGTTCGGGTTCGTGACCGGGTCATAGACTAGCGCCGCAGGCAGCCGGCAGTTGTTGCGCGGCGCGCCTACGGGCGCCATGGCGCCGGTGTTCTGATCGATGACGAGGAACGGCACAAAGTTGCCCGGCTTGTCGTTGAAGCCGAACGAGTTGTTCCAGGAATGGCAGCTCACGTGGCTGATATGGCCGTTGATCGCCGTCTTCTTGGCGTTGATCTGTGCCTGCGTCAGGCCCGCCATCAGCGCGTTCCACTCCGGGCTGACATAGAAGTTGACGAGCAGCACGCAGTCGCTCACCTCCATGCCGGTGGTGATCGAATCGGGGTAGTCACAGGCTGGCTGGATGCCGTCGAGCAACCCAGGGAAGATCGACGACACGGTGTTCTGCTGGATGGAGCCGCCCGAGCAACCGTTGCCCATGGTGTAGGCGATCTCGCCGTACGTGTCGACGATGTGCTCCTTCATCATCATCACGGTCTCGGCGACGAGCACGCGGTTCGAGTTGTACAGCGAATCGGTCATGCTGTTATCGGCGACCATGAAGCCGAGCCGGAGCGCGCTGTCGTCATTGGTGCCGGTGATGCCGGCGATGACCCAGTTCTGCTCGCTGCGGAACTGCAGCCGCGGCTGGCCGGTGGACGCGCCGAAGGTGTAGAGAAGCTTGCCGTTCCATTGCGGCTGCGGCGCGAGCGCGCTCCAGGGCTTGGTCGGGTCGAACAGCACCGCGATGTCGTAGATGCCGCGGTTCAACGTGCCGCGCTCGACGCGCACGATGTACGGCACCGTGACGCCATTGCTCGTAGTGGTCGAGGCGACCGCCGCTGCCGGCGTCGTGCCCGGCACGTAGGGCTGGAAGCACGAGAACGCGGGCGTGGGCGTGGTGGTCGTCGGGCTCGGATCCGGCACTACGAAAACGCAATTGCCGTCGGCGCCGTTATTGACCGACAGCGGGGTCTTGGTCCGATAGAACAGATGGAATTCAGTCGCGATGTTGCATTGCGCGTCGAATGCGGTCGTCGTCAGGCCGCTCGCGTTCGTTGCCGGCGTATTGCCCACTGCCGCCGACCCGGTCGGCGTAGCGCAGATCCACGGCTGCGTCTGCGAGCCGAGCAGCACCGGCCCGCCGATCGGATGGTTGGTAATGGTGAGCGAGGCGCGCGGCCGGCCCTTGCCCTGGCCGTTCGAGTCCGCGAGGAACTCGTTTTCGCCCTGCACGAGACCCGTCAGCACGCCGCGCATGACGCGCGTTGCAGCATTGGTGTGGAAGCTCGCGGTGACGTCGTGGCCGTTAAGGAACAGCCTCACATGCTGCAGCGGCGCGCTCTGCGGCACGCGCACCTCCACGAGCGCGTCGCCGCCGCTAATGAGATCGGCGCGGTTCGACAACGTGCGGATCTCGAACTGACCGGATGCGTTCTCCCCGGCGAATGCAACGACGGCAAGACAGCCCAACAGCGCCGCGAAGGCGCGCGCGATGACCGACATGATCTCCTCCCTCGGAGTTGTGGAGCTAGTCTCTGCCGCCCCCAGCCGCGCTGTCAAGAGAAAGGAAGGGCGCGCTTATGCGCGCCCTTCCTCTTGGCTGGCTATTCCTAACGGCAGGCGTCAGGAACGCGCGACGACTTGCCTCTCTCCTCCCAGCGCTCGTTCTTTGGATCGAACACCTGCGGCACCAGGAAGTCGTTCGGGTCCATGAGCAGCCGGAACTCCGGCCACTCGCTCTGCGGGAATCCCATGGCGAGCGCGGTCTCGCGCCAGGCGATCTTGTGATAGATGCCGGAGCCTTTCTGCGCCACGTCGGTAATGTGCCCGGGGTAGTAGACCTTAGGCTTGAGATGCTGCGTCACCTTGAGGATGTCGCGCTGCTGGTTGTTCGCCGCGCCGAGGCTGACGATCGAGCCGAGCAGCACATCGGTCGAGGGCAGCGTCTCCATGAGCGCATAAAGGCTCGCACCGATTTTCTTCGCGAACTCGATCTGCGCGCCGAAATTCGCCGGATCGTTGTATTGCGTGAGCGTGACTAGGCCGGGATCGGTGCCGATGCCCTCGGTCGCCGGCCCGGCGGAATTCAGCCAGACGAAGGTGAAGCGGTTGTCCCCGCGCAGGATGAACTGGTAGAGGATGGTGATCGCTCCGCCCGGAATTCCCGTCACGCTGCCGAAGCCCGTCGTGGTCGTGTTCATCTGCCCCGACACCGCCGACGCCGGGTTGGAAGGCGGGGTAAACGACGTGCCGGTCGCGAACATCGCCGGATAGGTGACGCTCGGCGGCGGCGCCGTGATCGAGCGCCCGGCGTAGCGCGGATCGGCGAGATCGAAGAGCGTCGTGTGCGTGAAGCTCGGGTCGATCGGCGCGGTGCCGGAGTGGATGAACTTGAACGCGAGGATGCAGGCCTGCGGGTCGAGCGCATGCAGCCGCGTGGTCTTCGAGCGGCCGGTCGTCTCGTCGTACTGCCCGGGGCGCGAACCAGCCGGCACGACCTCGACGCATTTCACCGGGTTGCTATCGGGAATGATCTTGACGCCGCCGTTCACGGCGTTCGGGTCGTTCCACATGCGCTGCACGTCGAGCTGCATGATCTGGCAGGTCTCGGCGGACGCGTAGATCGTCGCGCCGCTCCATTTGGCGACGAAGGCGGCGTTGTCCGCGTGGTCACCGTG
>DASSLQ010000177.1:0-25972 GCA_035689325.1 Burkholderiales bacterium
TAAGTGATAAAACGCGGCAATGACAAACGTACTCTCGAGGAGACGCGATGAGCATCGTGCGGCACGACCCAAGCAGCATTCTTTCCAACGCGGTGGAGCACGGGAATACCGTCTATCTCGCCGGCGTGGTGGCGAAAGACCTGGCGCAGGACGTGAAAGGGCAGACCAGGGAGGTGGTGGACGAGATCGACCGGCTGCTCGCGAAGTGCGGCTCGCACAAGTCGAAGGTGCTCCAGGCGCAGATCTGGGTGAGTGACATTCGTAACCGGCCGGCGATGAACGAGGTCTGGACGGCGTGGACCGAGGGCAAGAACCTGCCGGCGCGCGCCTGCGTCGAGGCGAAGCTCGCCGACCCGCGCGCACTCGTCGAGATCATGGTAATCGCTGCGAAATAGTTGGCACTCGGCCGGCAGTTTGCGCCCCCCGGTCCGCGCCGGCTCCCCTAAGATGACCCGGCGAGGGGCCCATGATCGTCAGCATCCGGGACGTGAGCGCGCGTTGCGTGCGCTGCGGCGAGACCGATTTCCGCCAGCAGGACAGCGGCGCGCTGCGGCTCGCCACCGCGATGCGCTGCATCACCTGCGGGCGCGAGACGACCTACCGGGACCTGCTCGACTCGATCGGCGAAGAAGCGATGCGCCGCGCAAACGAGGCACTTGCAAAGCTTAAAAAAAATTCGCCGCGCCGGCGCAGGGCGCGCAAGTAGGCTTTCAATCTTTCAAGGTGTCCTGACAGCGCTGCGCGGCGCTGCCTTCTATTCTGCCGGGCATGAAGCCGCCCGCGGTGCTGCTCCTCGGAAAAAACCGCCACGAAGCCACGCTCGCTTCCGCGGCGCTCTACTGTGCGGGCGCGCGCATCGTCACGACGAAGCCGGATCTCGCGCTGCTGGTGGACGTCAAGGCGCTCCCCAAGCGCCTCAACGTGCCGCTGGTCGCCATCGTGCCGCCGCGCGAGAAGCGCCGCGCGCTCGTCGGCGGCGTGGACGCCGCGTATGCGCGGCCGATGCAGTGGAAGGCCTATTCGCGCCTCGTCGAGCGCGTGCTCGCCGAATGGGCGCCTACTCGTAGAGCCGCACGATCGCGTCGAGGCCGCACCAGGTGATCGCGCAGCCCGCCTGCGCGCGCACCACCGGCTTCGCATGAAACGCCACCGAGAATCCCGCTAGCGCCATCATCTTCAGGTCGTTCGCGCCGTCGCCGATCGCAATCGTCTGCTCAGGGCGCGCGCCCAGCTCTTTCACTACGGCGGCGAACTTCGCCGCCTTGGCATCGGCATCCACCACATCGCCGGTCAGCTGGCCTGTTAGCCGGCCGCCGCGAATCTCCAGGCGGTTGGAAATGGTGTAGTGAATGCCGAGACGCGCTTTGAGCCGCTCGGTGAAGAAGGTGAAGCCGCCGGAGACCAGCAGCACGTGCACGCCATAGCGTTTGCAGGCCGCGAGCAGGTCATCCGCGCCCGGCGTAAGCTGCAGCCGCTGCTCGTACACGGTGGTGAGCGCGGTCTCCGGCAGTCCGGCGAGCAGCCCTACGCGCTTGCGCAGGCTCTGCGGATAGTCGAGCTCGCCGCGCATCGCCTGTGCGGTGATCGCCGCGATCTCGCTCCTGCGGCCGGCGATGTCACCGAGCTCGTCGATGCACTCGATGGTGATGAGCGTCGAATCCATGTCCATCGCCAGCAGCTTGAGATCGGCGAAGCGCCTTCCTTCCGGGATGAAGGCGTAGTCGATTCGCTGCTGCTCACAATACGGCGCGATGCCGTCCGCCGGTGCCGCCTTGCGGATGCGCCACGCGTGCTGCGCGATCTCTTCCACCGTCGTAGAGCCGGCGAGCCGCGCGAGCTGCTGCGCCTGCGCCGCCGTCATCGCGGGGCCCTGGCCGATCAGGTTCACAAATTGGTGACTGTCACCATTTAAGCGGCGAGCTGCAGGAGGATGTCCTTCACCGCCTGCGCGCGCTCGGGCCAGGCCGGGAGCTTGGCCTCGACGCGCAGGCGATCGGGGCCGGCGAGGCGCGCGGCCTTGCCCTTCTTCTGCACGAAGGCGATGACCTTGCCGCCATCGATCGGCGGGTTCTTGACGAATTGCAGCTGCACTGCCTCGTGCGTGGCGTCGACGCGCGAGACGCCGAGCGGGCGCGCGGCGAGGCGCACCTCGTGGCACTGGAGGAGCGCGCGCGCCGGCTCGGGCAGCTCGCCGAAGCGGTCGACCAGCTCTTCGGTGAGCGCTTCGAGCTCCTCGCGTGTGCCCGCATCGGCGAGGCGCTTGTAGATCGAGAGCCGCTCGTGCACGTCGCTGCAGTAGGTCTCGGGAAGGAGCGCCGGCACGTGCAGATTGACCTCGGTGGAAATATCGATCGCCTCATCCACGTCCAGCGCCTTGCCAGCCTTCAGGCGCCGCACCGCGCGCTCGAGCATGCGCGTGTAAAGCGAAAAGCCCACTTCCTGGATCTCGCCCGACTGCTCGTCGCCCAGGATCTCGCCCGCGCCGCGGATCTCGAGGTCGTGCATCGCGAGATAAAAACCCGAGCCGAGCTCTTCCATCATCTGGATCGCTTCGAGGCGCTTGAGCGCGTTCTTGCCGAGCGCTTCCTCGGGCGGCGTGAGCAGGTAAGCGTAGGCCTGGTGGTGCGAGCGCCCGACGCGGCCGCGCAGCTGATGCAGCTGCGCGAGGCCGAAGCGGTCGGCGCGGTTGATGACGATGGTATTGGCGGTAGGGATGTCGATCCCGGTCTCGATGATGGTGGAACAGAGCAGCACATTCGCCCGCTGCGCCGTGAAGTCTCGCATCACGCGCTCGAGCTCGCGCTCGGCGAGCTGGCCGTGCGCGACCAGGATGCGCGCCTCCGGCAGCAGCCGCGCGAGCCGCTCGCGCATGCGCTCGATCGACTCCACCTCGTTGTGCAGGAAATAAACCTGCCCGCCGCGCTTGAGCTCGCGCATCACCGCTTCGCGGATCAATCCTTCCGAGAATGGCGCCACGAACGTCTTGATCGCCAATCTTCTTTCCGGCGCGGTGGCGATCACCGAGAAGTCGCGGATACCCTCGAGCGACATGGCGAGCGTGCGTGGAATCGGCGTCGCCGTGAGCGTCAGCACGTCGACCTCCGCGCGCAGCTTCTTCAGCGCCTCCTTCTGCCGCACACCGAAGCGGTGCTCCTCGTCGATGATCACCAGCCCGACGCGCGGAAGCTTCACATCGCGCCCGAGCAGCTTGTGCGTGCCGATGACGATGTCGAGCTCGCCCTTGCCGAGCTTCGCCAGGATCTCGTTCGACTGCTTCGCGGTCTTGAAGCGCGAGAGCTCGGCGATGCGCACCGGCCACTCGGCAAAGCGATCGTTGAACGTGTGGAAGTGCTGCTCGGCGAGGAGCGTCGTCGGGCAGAGCACCACCACCTGCTTGCTGTCCGCCACCGCGACGAACGCGGCGCGCAACGCGACCTCGGTCTTGCCGAAGCCGACGTCGCCGCACACCAGCCGGTCCATCGGCTTGCCGGCCGCCATGTCGGCCATCACCGCTTCGATTGCGGCCGCCTGGTCGGCCGTCTCCTCGAAGCCGAAGCCCGCGGCGAACCCTTCCAGGTCGTGCTGGCGGATGCCGAACGCATGCCCATGGCGCGATGCGCGCTTGGCATAGAGCGCGAGCAGCTCGGCCGCGGTATCGCGCACCTGCTTCGCGGCGCGCGCCTTTGCCTTGTCCCATTGCCCGCTGCCGAGCTTGTGCAGCGGCGCCTCTTCGGGCTGCGCGCCGCTGTAGCGCCCGATCACGCCGAGCTGCGACACCGGCACGTAGAGCTTGTCGCCGCCTTCGTACTCGAGCAGCAGGAATTCCGCCTTGCCGTCCTCGAGATCCAGCGCGACGAGCCCCTGGTAGCGGCCGATGCCGTGTTCCTCGTGCACGACCGGATCGCCGACCTTGAGCTCCGAGAGATCGCGCAGCATGCCCTCGACTGAACTGCGCTTCTCGGCCGTGCGTGCGCGCCGCCGCACCACGCCCGCATAGAGCTCTGCTTCGGTAATGATCGCCCAGCCTTCTGCGGGCACCGCGAAGCCGTGCGCGAGCGGCGCGACGCCGAGCATGAAGGCCGCCGGATTGGCCTGGAACTGCTCGTAGCTCGCGGCCGCGGCGGGCTTCAGGCCGTACTCGGCGAAGTACGTCGCCATGGTCTCGCGCCGGCCCGGGGACTCCGCCGCCACCATGACGCGCAGCTTCGAGCTGTCGAGGAAAGCTCTCAGCCCGGCGAGCGGATCGTGCGCACGCCGGTCTGCGGCGAGCGGGGGCAGTGCCGTGGTGGCGAGCGGCCCGTCGCCAGCTTCATCTGCCTCCTGCACGTCGAGGCGCGGATGGTCCTTTGCCCGCACATAGAACTCCTCGGCGGGAACGAACATCTGCGCGGGCGCGAGCAGCGGCCGGTCGGGATCGCCGCCCTGCATGCGGTGGCGGCTCTGGATGTCGCGCCAGAAATCGTTGATCGCCGCCGACACATCGCCATGCAGTGCGACAGTGCAACCCTTGGGGAGATAGTCGAACAGCGTTGCCGTGTTGTCGAAGAAGAGTGGCAGGTAATATTCGACGCCCGCTGCCGGCACGCCGTTCGAGACGTCGCGGTAGAGCCGCTTCTTCGACGGATCGCCTTCGAAGAGCTCGCGCCAGCGGCCGCGAAAGCGAGCGCGGCCGGCTTCATCGAGCGGAAACTCGCGAGCCGGCAGCATGCGGATCTCATTCACGCTGTAGAGCGTGCGCTGCGTATCGACATCGAACGTCTTGATGCTGTCGATAAGGTCGTCGTCGAGGTCGAGACGATAGGGCAGCGCGCTGCCCATGGGGAAAAGGTCGATGATGCCGCCGCGCACGCACACTTCGCCCGGTGCCACGACCTGCGTGACGTGCGTGTAGCCCGCCGTGGCGAGCTGCGTGCGCAGCTGCTCGGTATCGAGCGTCGCTCCCATGCGCAGGAAAAACGTGTGCGCGGCGATGTAGGCGGGCGGGCAAAGGCGCACGAGCGCCGTGGCTGCCGGCACCACGGCGACGTCGAACTCGGCGCGCTGGATGCGGTAGAGGGTCGCTAGCCGCTCGGAGACGAGATCGTGGTGCGGCGAGAACTGGTCGTACGGCAGCGTCTCCCAGTCGGGCAGCAGGCAGACGCGGAGCTGCGGCGCGAACCAGCACATCTCCTCCAGCAGGCGCTGGGCATCGAGCGCCGTGGCGCTGACCACGGCGATAGGGCGCTCCTCCTGCGCGAGGCGCGCGAGCGCCAGCGCGTCGGCCGAGCCGGCGAGCCGCGTGTAGCGCCTACGAGCGGGAGGGGAATCGCGCTGCATCAAAAGTCGAAGCGTGCAATTATATCGGTCTGAATTAAAACAACTTTGGCCATCTTCGCCTTGATTCCAGCCGCCGGCAGCGGCACGCGCATGCGCGCAGCGACGCCCAAGCAGTACGTGCCGCTCGCGGGCCGGCCGCTGCTCTGGCACGCGGTGCGCGCAGTGTGCGTGCCGCAGGTGAGCGCGGTGTTCGTCGTGCTCGCGGCGCACGACGAGCATTTCGCGCGCCAGGACTGGAGCGCGTTCGCCGGCAAGGTGAATCCGCTCTATTGCGGCGGCGACACCCGGCGCGACACGGTGCTGAACGGCCTCGCCGCCGTGCGCAGCACTGTTGATGCCGACGACTGGATGCTGGTACATGACGCCGCGCGGCCCTGTCTTCCACCCGCGGATCTGCGCAAGCTGCTCGACGAAGGCGCGGGCGACGCGATCGGCGCGATTCTCGCGCTGCCCGTGGCCGAAACCGTGAAGCGCGCGGGCAAGGATGAAGGCGGCGTGCAGCGCATCGCGGCCACCGAGGATCGCGCGCAGCTCTGGCTCGCGCAGACGCCGCAAATGTTTCGCGTCGGGCTGCTGATCCAGGCGCTCTCGCGCACCGCGAATGCAACCGACGAGGCTGCGGCGGTCGAAGCGCTTGGGCTGCGGCCGCGTCTCGTGCTCGGCAGCCGCGAGAACCTGAAGGTCACCTTTCCGGAGGACGTGGCGATCGCCCAGGCGATCCTCGCGGAGCGCCGATGAGGATCGGCCAGGGCTTCGATGTGCATCCGCTCGCGCGCGGCCGCAAGCTCGTCATCGGCGGCGTAGAGATCGCCTACGAGCGCGGCCTCGACGGCCATTCGGATGCCGACGTCCTGCTGCACGCGATCTGCGACGCGCTGCTCGGCGCCGCCGGGCTCGGCGACATTGGCCGGCACTACCCCGACACCAGCCCGGAATTCCGCGGCGTCGATAGCCGCAAGCTGCTGCGCGACGTGGCCCGGAAGCTGGCCGAGGTTAAGCTGCGCGTGATGAACATCGATGCCACCATCATTGCCCAGGAGCCGCGCATGGCGCCGCACTTCGCGCGCATGAGCGCCAACGTCGCCGCCGATCTCGGCATCGCGCCCGCGCAAGTCAACATCAAAGCGACTACCACCGAGCACCTCGGGTTTCTCGGCCGCATGGAAGGCATCGCCGCGCAGGCCGTGGCGCTGCTCGAATAATGTACTCGCCGCCCTACAACCGGGTCGAAGATCGCGCCGAGGTCATCGCCTTCATGCGCGCCAACAACTTTCCCGTCCTGGTCACGGGCCTCGGGGGCGTGCTGCATGCATCGCATCTGCCGGCGATGATTCACGAGGATGGCGGCAAGATGGTGATCGACATGCACATGGCGCACGCCAACGCGCAGTGGCACGAGTTCTTCGACGAAGAGGCGATGGTGATCTTCAGCGGGCCGCACGCGTATATCTCCCCCCGCTGGTACGAGGACCGCGAGCGCGTGCCGACGTGGAACTACGCGGCGGTACATGCCTATGGCGTGCCGAAGATTATCGACGACAAGGAGGCGAAGCATGCGTCGCAACGCCGGCTGGTGGCGGCCATGGACCCGCAATGGCTGCCGAGGTTCGATGCGCTGGCTCCGAACTACGTGAGCGGCATGCTGAACGGCATCGTCAACTTCCAGATCCCGGTCACGCGGCTCGAGACGCGCTGGAAGCTCTCGCAGAACCGCGGCCGGCGCGAGATGGAGCTTATCGTCGCGGCGCTCGAGGCGCAGGGCGAGACGGCGCTCGCCGCGCTCATGCGGAAGCACTATGTCGACTAAACCCATGAGCCGCTACGTGATCGCCGCCGGCCTGGTTGCACTGGCAGCCGCCATTTATGCCGCGGTGGGCTTGCTCGAGCCGGCGCGCCTCGGATGGACGGCGCCGGTGCCGACGTGGATGAAGATCGGACTCGTCGTGCTGCTCGCGCTGCCGATCGTCTGGCTGCTCGCCTTCCGTCATCAATTGCAATCCCAGTGGGCGCTGAGCGACGAGAGCCCGGTGACGATGTACGCAAACGTCGAAGTCGAACAGGGCACGGCCGCCACCGCCTACTATGTTTGCCTGCGCACGGCGCCCGCTGCACCGGTGCTGCACCGCCTGGCGATCGAACGGCCGCACGGCAACGTGGATGTGTTGCGCGAACCGCAGGCGGCGCGCGTCTTCATCGACAGTGGGAGCGGCAAGCCGCTGGTCGTGGAGTTCCACGGCCACCGGCTGTGGACAGTGGTCGCTTAGTGCGGCTTTTCTTTGCGCTCTGGCCGCCGCGCGAGACGGCGCTGGCGCTCGGGCAGTGGGCGCAGGAGCTCGCGCAGGAATGCCGCGGCAAGCACACCATCGTCGACAACATTCACCTCACGCTCGCTTTCCTTGGGGAAGCGGATCCGGCCAAGGCGACCGCCGCCGGGCGGCGTGTCACGGCGCGCCGCCATGCGCTTGCGATCGATGCCGCGCGCTACGTGAAACGCAACGAAATGGTGTGGGTCGGGCCGGCCGCCGTGCCGCCCGAGCTCGGAGCACTCGCCGCCGAGCTGCACGGCGGGCTCAAGGCAGCCGGGTTCACGCTCGAGGAGCGGCCATTTGCCGCGCACGTCACGCTGGTTCGCAAGGCACGCATGCCGGGATCCATCCCGCCGTTGCCGCGCGTCGCGTGGCCGGTGAACGAGATGCTGCTGATGCGCTCGCGCACCTCGCCGAAAGGCTCAAGCTACGAGCCGGTCGAGCGCTTTCCGTTGCGGCCATGACGAGCTATCGTTTGCGCATGCGGACAATCCTCGCGGCGCTGATGTTGGTGGGGATTGTCGGCGCCGCGGCGCAGGAGCCGGCCGACGGGCCGAAGCACATCTTCCGCGACACGTTCATCGACAATCTTGTCGGCGAGTGGCGGCTCGTTCGCCAGATCCGCGGCCGCGAGGTGGAGAACACGGTCAGCGCCGATTGGGTCCTGAACCACCAGTTCCTGCGCATCCACATGAAGGATGTCGCCGACCCGCCCGCCTATGAGGCGCTGGTGTACATCGGCTACCAGCACGCCGACCAGCGCTACGTCGTGCACTGGCTCGATGTCTACGGCGGCAA
Source organism: Burkholderiales bacterium (assembly GCA_035689325.1). Lineage (GTDB taxonomy): Bacteria > Pseudomonadota > Gammaproteobacteria > Burkholderiales > SG8-39 > SCGC-AG-212-J23. Next base: position 8,421 of record DASSLQ010000177.1, read on the forward strand.
GTTCTCCGCCATCGGCTACGGCAAGCGTGTCGGCGATGCCATTGCGTTCGTCTTCCAGTACGACGACGGCCCGTTCTACAACACGTTCAAATGGGACGCGCGCACCGAGAGCTGGACCTTCACCCTGGAAGCGACCGGCAAGGACGGCAAACGCGAGCCCTTCGCCGTCGATACGCTGCGTCGCAACTAGCATGCTGTTCATGGTGATCGAGCACTTTCGCCCGGGCTGCGCGCCGGAGATCTATCGCCGCTTCCGCAGCCGCGGCCGCCTGGCGCCGGACGGCTTGCGGTATGTCGCGAGCTGGGTCGATCTCAAGTACGAGCGCTGCTTCCAGGTGATGGAGGCCGATGATGAATCGCTGCTCGGCGCCTGGACCGCCACCTGGAGCGACCTGATCGATTTCGAGATCGTGCCGGTGCGCACGTCGGCGGAGGCGAGCGCGGCAATCGCCGAGCCGTGAAGAAAGCCGGAGCCGAGGTTCTCGACGCCGCCGGGCGAGAAATCCTCATCAGCAATGCCGCGAAAGTGCTCTTTCCCGCCGCGAAGATCACCAAGCTCGACGTCGCGCGCTATTACATCGCCGTCGCCGAAGGCGCGCTGCGCGGCGCCGGCGGCCGGCCGAACATGCTGGTGCGCTATCCCAACGGCATCGACGGCGAGTTCTTCTACCAGAAGCGCGCGCCGGAGCGCCGGCCGGAGTGGGTCGACGTCGTGGAGCTGAAGTTCCCGTCCGGTCGCAGCGCGGTCGAGATCGTGCCGCGCGACGCCGCCGTGCTCGCCTGGATGGCGAACCTCGGCTGCCTCGAGCTGCATCCGCATCCGGTGCGGGCGGAGGATCTCGAGCATCCGGACGAGCTGCGCGTCGATCTCGATCCAGTTCCGGGCGTGAAGTGGGCGCAGGTGCGCGAAGTGGCGCTGGTGGCGAAGGCGGCGCTGGCCGATGTCGGCCTCGTCGGCTGGCCGAAGACCTCGGGCAAGCGCGGCATGCACATATATGTACGCATCGCAAAGCGCTGGACGTTCGACCAGGTGCGGCGCGCGGCACTCGCGCTCGCGCGCGACGTCGAGCAGCGCTCGCCGCAGCTCGCGACGAGCAAGTGGTGGAAGGAGGAGCGCCAGGGCGTGTTCGTCGACTACAACCAGAATGCGAAGGATCGGACCATTGCGTCCGCCTATTCGGTGCGGCCGACGCCCAATGCGAGCGTGTCGGCGCCGCTCGACTGGAGCGAAGTTGTGGACTGCGAGCCGGAGGACTTCACGCTCGAGAGCATGCTGCGCCGGTACCAGCGCGTGGGCGACCGCCACGCCGGCATCGATGCGCGCGCTGGCTCCCTGGAGGCTTTACTCGAGCTGTTCGCGAAGCAGGGCCTGGGCGACGCGCCCTGGCCGCCACACTATAGGAAGCAGGCGGGCGAGCCGGCGCGCGTGCAGCCGTCCAAGCGCAAGCTGCCGGTGATCGAGATCGGCCGCGCGAAGCACAAGGACGACGCGCTCGCCGGATTCGAGCGCTGGCGCGAGCGCCACCCGCAGGCGGCGGAGCACCTCGAGCCGGCGGACGTGCTCGTCGATTCGATGCGCGGCCGCTACACGACCTGGACGCGCATCCGGGTCAACCTGCAGCACGTGCCGGAGAAGCTGCGGCCGCCTCAGGAGCCGCTGGATCCGGACGAGAAGACGCTCTCGAGCTCGTAGGGTTTGGTGACTTCGAGCTGGTCGTAGCGGCATGCCGCGGGCGGCTTGTCCGGCCGCCAGCGCAGGAACGTGGCGGCGTGGCGGAAGCGGTTGCCTTGCAGATGATCGTACTTCACTTCGCACACGCGCTCCGGACGCAGCGGCTCCCACGAGAGATCCTTGCCCGCGCTCCAGCGGCTCTGGCCGCCCGGCATGCGGCTCGTTTCGCCGGCGGCGTCCGCCCACTCGCGCCACGGATGGTCGCGCATCGCGTCCTTGCGCAGCGGTGCCAGCTGTTTCACCAGTGTCTTTCGCATTGCCATGGTGAATGACGACGTAACGCCGACGTGCTGCAGGACGCCCGCATCGTCGTACAGGCCAAGGAGCAGCGAGCCGACTGCGTCTTCGCCGCTCTTGTGCCAGCGAAATCCCGCCACGACGCAATCGGCGCTGCGGGCGTGCTTCACCTTGATCATCGCGCGCTTGCCCGGCTGATAGGTGAGGCCGGTGGGCTTGGCGATGACGCCGTCGAGTCCGGCGCCCTCGAAGTGCTCGAGCCAGTGGGCGGCCTGGTCGCGATCGCGTGTCATCGGCGTCACATAAACCGGCGGCTTGCCGCGGCCAAGCAGCCGCTCGAGTGCCGCGCGCCGTGCGCGCTGCGGCTCGCCCATCAGGCTGCGGCCGGCGACGGCCAGAGCGTCGAAGGCGACGAAGGAGGAGGGCGTTTCCTTGGCGAGCTTGGCGACGCGCGAGGCGGCCGGATGCAGACGAAGCTGCAGTGCGTCGAAATCGAGGCCGTGCGGCGTGGCGATGACAATCTCGCCGTCGAGCACGCAGCCGGCGGGCAGGCGCTCGGCGAGCGCGTCGTGCAGCTCCGGGAAGTAACGGTCGAGCGGCCGCGAATCGCGGCTCTGGATGAAGAGATCGCGCTCGCCTGCGAATACCAGCGCGCGGAAGCCGTCCCATTTCGGCTCGAACAGGTAGTCGCCGCCCGCGGGCAGCTCGTCGGCGAGCTTGGCGAGCATCGGCTCGACCGGCGGTGCGATGGCATATAACTGGCTTCGTGCGCTCGGCATGGTGCGACGGCTGCTACGCGAGGCGCTGTGGGCGCCGGCGCTGATCGTGCTCGCCGCGCTTGCGCTTGCGCACCTCCCGCGGGCGCCTGACTGGTGGTGGATCTTGCATGTGGCGGGCGGCGCGGCGGTCGCGTTCTTCTATCTGCGCGCGATTGATATCGCCGGCCCGAGGCTTGGCGCGCTGCGCCCGGCGGCCGCATATCTGCTGGCGTTCGCGCTCTCGTGCGCCACGGCGCTCGGGTGGGAGATCGGCGAGTTCACCGTCGACCAGATCGCAAGCACGACGCTGCAGCAGGGCAATTTCGATACGATGAGCGATCTCATCTTCGGCGCGGTTGGCGCCGCTGCGTATCTGATCGTTTGCGGCATAGCTCGACGCACGAGCTAGGGCTGCCAATTGCCACCCCGACCAATTGCGACCCCGGGTCGGAATTCATCCCAGCGGTAGCACCAGGCGCGCGATGAGGCCGTGCGGCGAGCGCGGCAGGAGCTCGAGCTTGCCGCCGTGCGCCTGGGCGGTGCGCTCGACGATGGCGAGGCCGAGCCCCGAGCCGCCGTGGCCCGCGCGCGAGTCGTCGAGGCGCGTGAACGGGCGCTTCAGGCGCTCGACCTCCTGCGGCGGGATGCCGGGGCCTGAATCGCGCACCTCGATCGCCACTTCGGGGTTGCGCGCAATGACCTCGATCTCGACCGGCTCGCCGGCGTAGCGTAGCGCGTTGTCGACGAGGTTGGCGACCGCGCGGTGCACCGCCATGCGCGCGAAGCGGAACGGCTTCAGCCGGCGGTGCACGAGGCGCACGTCCTTGCCGATGCGCGCGTAGTGCTCGGCGAGCTCGGCCAGCACTTCGCCGATGTCGTGCTCCTCCTTTTCCTCGTTCTCGCCGCGCGCGAAGTCGAGGAACTGGCCGATGATCGCGTCGATCTCTTCGATGTCCGCGACCATCGCGTCGCGCGCATGCTGCATCTCATCCCCCGGGGCGCCGCTCATCTCGAGCGCGAGGCGCAGGCGCGAGAGCGGCGTGCGCAGGTCGTGCGAGATGCCGGCGAGCACCATCGCGCGCTCGCGCTCCATCGCTTCCAGGTTGCTCGCCATGCGGTTGAACGCGGCGGCGACGGTGCGCATCTCGCGCGGCCCCTGCTCGGAGAGCGGCTCGTGCGGCTGGCCGCGGCCGAGACGACCGGCGGCGCGGCGCATGGCCGCGAGCGGCCGCGCGATGTTGGAGGCAATGAACCAGGCGCCGGCGAGCGCGAGCACGATGACCGCCGCAAGCCACTCCAGCCACTGCAGGCCGATGTGCGGCTCGAAGCGCTCGCGCGGCAGCATCACCCAGAACTCGTCCTCGTCGATGAAGAAGCTCACCCAGAAGCCTTCCTCGCCGTCGCGTGCATAGGCGAAGCGCGTCTCCTCGCCGAGCACCGCGCGCACCTTCTGCACTACGCGCTCGAGCAGCGCAGTGTCGGGCAGCGGCTCGGTCTTCTCGCTCGCCGTCACCGGATAGACGCGCAGGCCCTCCGTCTCGTTCAGCTCGATGAGGAGCTGCCGCCGCAGCACCGGATCCGCGTTCACCAGCGCGGCGCGCGTCAGGTTCACGGTGCTTACCGTCTGCTGCGCGAGCTCGCGCGAGCGCGGCTCGCGCTCGTAGACACGGTAGATCTGCAGCGAGGCGAGAAGGGCGGCAACAATAAGCAGCGCGATCAGCAGGAACGCGCGTGCGAAGAGAGTCACTTGGTGGGTTGCTGGTCGTCCGGCACGAACACGTAGCCGAAGCCCCAGACGGTCTGGATGTGCTTCGGATGGGCCGGGTCGTCCTCCACGATCTTGCGCAGCCGCGAGATCTGCACGTCGATCGAGCGGTCGAACACCTCGTACTCGCGGCCGCGCGCGAGCTCCATCAGCTTGTCGCGCGAGAGCGGCTGGCGCGGATGCTGCACCAGCACCTTGAGCACCGAGAACTCGCCCGTCGTCAGCGGCACGTTCTTGCCCTCGCGCGTGAGGCTCCTCGTCGCGAGGTTGAATTCGAAAGGACCGAAGCGGTGCAGCTCACCCGCCGCGGTCGGCGCGCCCGGCGGGCCGGCGGGCGCGCGGCGGCGCAGCACGGCGTTGATGCGCGCGAGCAGCTCGCGCGGGTTGAAGGGCTTGGGCAGGTAGTCGTCCGCGCCCATCTCCAGGCCGACGATGCGGTCGACGTCGTCGCCCTTCGCCGTCAGCATGATGATAGCCGGCGAGGTCTGCTGGGCCCGCAGCCGCCGGCAGATGGCGAGGCCATCCTCCCCCGGCAGCATCAGGTCGAGCACCACGAGGTCGTAGCGCTCGCGGCCGAGCTGCTTGTCCATGCCGCGCGCGTCGGGCACGGCCTTCACGTCGTAGCCTTCGCCGCTCAGGTACTTCACCAGCAGCTCGCGCAGCCGCTGATCATCGTCGACCACCAGGATGCGCGTCTTGAGTTCGGCCATCGAGCAACGGATTGTTACAAAAATTGGAGGGGCCGACACCCCTCGGCGCGCGCATCCCGGTAACATCGCCAGCGCATGAAGCGTTGCATCGCGCTCTTCCTCGCATTCGCAGTGGCCGCCGGCCCCGCTTTTGCGCAGCAGCGCGACCGGCGCGGGCCTGGCCAGGGCAAGAACCAGGGCACGAGCAAGGACCAGCGCGAGGGCATGCGCGACGACATGCGAGAAGTGTTCCGCGATCGCAACCGCCAGGACCGGCCGCAGCAGCGCCAGCTCTCGCCGCAGGAGCGCGAAAAGCTGCGCCGCGACATCCAGGACGCAAATCGCTCCATGAAGAAGTAATTATCGCGGGCGGGCCGTCGTCTCCCGACGGAACAGATAGAGGCCGCTCGCGATGACGATCGCGGCGCCGAGCCACACCGCCGCGGCCGGCACGTCGCCGAACACGAGGTAGCCGAAGGCCGCCATGTAGACCACCTGCTGGTAGAGAAATGGCGCGATGACGCTCGAGGGCGCATAGCGATGCGCAGCCGCAAGCAGCTGGTGGCCCGCCGCGCCGAACACGCCGAGCAGGCACGCCACCGTCCATTCGCGCCAGGTGTGCGGCCATTCCCAGCTTGCCAGCGCGAGCGGTGTCAGCAGCAGGGCGGCGGCGACGGCGGGCAGGTACTGGATGGTTTCCGGCGACTCGTACGCCGCGAGGCGCCGGGTCATCAGCATGAAGACGGCGTACATGACCGCGTTGGCCAGCGCCGCGAGCATTGCCGGATGGAACTGCGTCGAGCCCGGCCGCACGATGACGAGCACGCCGATAAAGCCGGCGATGATCGCTGCCCAGCGGCCCGCATCGAGGCGCTCGCCGAGGAGAAGCGCGCTGATCAGCGCGATGAGGATCGGCGTGGTGAAGAAGATCGAGGACGTCACCGTGAGCTGCAGATACTGCAGCGCCCAGACGTTGATGCCGGTCATCGTCATGAACATGAGCGCGCGCAGCGCATGCCAGCGCCAGTAGCGCGTCCTGACGAGTGCCGCGCCGCGTAGCGGCAGCAGCACCGCGCTCGCGACAATCGCGTGCATCACGAAGCGCAGCCAGACCACCATCACCACCGGCATGCTGGCGACGAGCCACTTGGCACTGCCATCGAGCAGCGTGAAGAGCAGGTAGCACAGCGAGACCAGGCCGATGCCGGTCAGCCGGTTGCGCGCGCTGTCGGCGTGCAGCAGGCCCGCGCTCACCATGGAATGGGCGAGCCGTCGTGCGACAGGAACTTGCCGCTATCGCGCTGCTTGAGGCCGGCGACCACGTTGCGCAGACTGGCGACGGATGTCTGCGGCGCGAGCGGCGCGCTCGCGCCGCCCATGTCGGTGCGTACCCAGCCCGGGCTCAGCGCGACGACGATCACGCCCTTCGGCGCGAGCTGGGCGGCGAGGCCTTTCACCAGCATGTTGAGCGCCGCCTTGCTCGTCGCATAAGGCAGCGTCATGCCGCTCGCCTCGGCGATCGAGCCGAGGCGGCTCGACATCATCGCGATCACCTTGCGCTCGCCGGCGAGGACATTCGCGAGCAGCGCTTCGGCCACCGCCGCGGCGCCGAGCAGGTTGACGCGCAGCACCTCTTCCCACGACTGGTAATCGAAGCTGCCGAGCGCCATGCCGCGCTTGCCGCTGATGCCGGCGTTGCAGAAGAGCACATCGAGCGCCACGCCGCTCAGGCTCTTGCCGAGCGCGGCGACCTGCCTGCGATCGGTGACGTCGGCCACCTGGCGCTCGACCCCCGCGGGGAGCTTTGCGCTTGCCTCGCGCACCGTGCCGATCACGCGCCAGCCGTCATCCGCGTATTGACGCGCGAGCTCGTGACCCAGGCCGCGTCCCGCGCCCGTAATGAGGATCGTGCTCATGACACCACCAGGGCGATGGCGAAGCCGTCGTAGCCCTTCACGCCGACGGTCTGCACCGCAGTCGCGGCGACGCGCGGCTCGGCGGCCATCAATTCGTACAAGCGCCGCACGCCCTGCACGGCAGCATCGCGCGAGCGCGCATCGATCACCGCGCCGTCGCGCACCACGTTGTCGACCACGATCAGGCTGCCGGGTCGCGCGAGCTTGAGCGCCCAGCGGAAATACTCCGGGTTGTTTTGCTTGTCGGCATCGATGAAGGCGAGATCGAACGGTCCTTCGAGCCGCGGCAGGGTGTCGAGCGCCTTGCCGACGCGAACCTCGACGCGATCGGCCAGCCCCGCGCGCGCCAGGTTCTTGCGGGCGAGCGCGGCGTGCTTCTCGAGCGCCTCGAGGGTAACGAGCCGTCCGCCCGGCGCGAGTGCGCGCGCAAGCCAGATCGCGCTGTAGCCGCCGAGCGTGCCGATCTCGAGGATGCGCTTCGCGCCGATCGTGCGCGCGAGCAGCCAGAGCAGCTTGCCGTGCGCGGCCGAGACGCTGATCGGCGGCAGCCCGGCCGCGTCGCTCGCCTCGAGCGCCGCGTCGAGCGCCTCGTCCGGCTGCACGAGTGTCTCACCGATGTAACGGTCGACGTCGTCCCAGAGCTTCATGCGGGCCTGCCGATGCCTGGCACGAGCCGCCCGACGTTGCGCGCATAGACCCGGTATGCGTCGCCATAGCTGCGCACGAGGTAGGCCTCTTCGGCGGCAATCTGCAACCGCGTGCCGACGTAAGCGCCCGCGAGCAGCGCCGCCGACAGCACCGTCGGAATCAGCAGCATGTAGCCGGCAATGATGATGAGCAGCGCAAGGAAGATCGGATTGCGGGAGTGCGCGTAGAGTCCGCTCGTCACCAGTCCCGGCCGCGCGCTCTCGTCGATGCCGATGCGCCAGGAGGCGCCCAGCTCGAGCTGCGCGGCCACGAGCAGGACGAGACCGCCAAGCATGAGCAGCGCGCCGAGGCCGAGGCGCAGTGCGGCTTGTGCGCGGCGATCCGCCTGCGCGAGCGGTAGCGATTCCGGCGCGAGCGCGGCTGCGAGCGATTGCGCGAGCAGCAGCACAAACAGCGCCACAGCCAGGGCGTCGCGCACCCGTTGCGCGCTGCCGCCCGCGCGAAAAAGCAGGATTCCATGGCCGCCATAGCGCCGCCGCTGCAGCCACGGGCGCCAGAGGAACGCGATCGCGAGCGTCGCGAGGACGCCGCCGAGCGGCAGCCAGCGCATCAGAGCGCGGCGATCACCGCCTGCGTGACGTCGCGCGTGCGCGCGCTGCCGCCGAGGTCCGGCGTGAAGACCTTGTGCGCCGTCACATTCTCGATCGCGCGCATGATGCGCGCCGCGGCGCGCGCCTCGCCCAGGTGCTCGAGCATGAGCGACGCGGTCCAGAACGTCGCGATCGGGTTGGCAACGCCCTTGCCGGTGATATCGAACGCCGAGCCGTGGATCGGCTCGAACATCGATGGAAATTTGCGCTCCGGGTTGAGATTTGCCGTCGGCGCGATGCCGAGCGAGCCGGAAAGCGCCGCCGCCAGATCGGAGAGGATGTCCGCGTGCAGGTTGGACGCGACCACCGTGTCGATGGCGGCTGGGTTGAGCACCATGCGCGTAGTCATTGCGTCCACCAGGATGCGGTCGGTCTTGACCTCTGGGAAATCTCTTGCGACGGCGTGGAACAGCTCGTCCCACAGCACCATGCCATGGCGCTGGGCGTTCGATTTGGTGACGAGCGTGAGATGCCTGCGCGGGCGCTGGCGCGCGAGCTCGAAGGCGAAGCGATGAATGCGCTCGACGCCGCTGCGCGTGAAAGTCGATACCTCTACCGCGACCTCGTTGGCGAGGCCGGTATGCACCCGGCCGCCCGCGCCCGAGTATTCGCCCTCGGTGTTCTCGCGCACGATGACCCAGTCGATCGCGCTGCCCTTGTCCAGCGGTGAGCGGATGCCGGGCAGGACGCGAGCCGGCCGCACGTTCGCGTACTGGTCGAAGCCCTGGCAGATCGGCAGGCGCAGGCCCCAGAGCGAGACATGGTCCGGTACGTCAGGCGCGCCGACCGCGCCGAAGAAGATCGCGTCAAAGCCTTGCAGCCGTGCGAGGCCGCCCTCGGGGATATAGCGCCCGGTCTGCTGGTAGCGCTTCGAGCTCCAGTCGAAGTGCTCGAACTCCAGCCGAAAGCCGTCGGCGGCGCGCTCAAGCACCTCGATGCCAGCGGGGATCACCTCGTTGCCGATGCCATCGCCGGGAATCGTGGCGATGCGATACGTTTTCACGCCGCCACTTTGGACTGCGCGCGCACGGCTTCGGCGACGGCGGCGCCGACCTCAGCGGTGCCGCTCTTGCCTTTCATGTCGGGCGTGTGCGGGCCATCGATGATGACCTGCTCGATCGCGCGCACGATGTCCGCGGCCGCCTGGCGGTGGCCGAGGTGCTCGAGCATGAGCGCGCCCGACCAGATGGTGGCGAGCGGGTTCGCGATCCTGCGGCCGGCGATGTCGGGCGCCGAGCCGTGCACCGGCTCGAAGATCGAAGGTGCGGTGCGCTCGGGATTGATGTTGCCGGAAGCCGCGATGCCGATGGTGCCGGCGGTAGCAGGCCCCAGATCGGAAATGATGTCGCCGAACAGGTTCGAGGCGACGATGACGTCGAAGCGCTCGGGATTCAGCACCATCTGGATGGTGAGCCCGTCGATGTGGTACTGATCGGTGCGCACGTCCGGATAGCTCTTCGCCATGAGCGCGAAGCGCTCGTCCCAGTACGGCATGGTGATCGAGATGCCGTTCGATTTGGTCGCCGAAGTCAAGTGCTTCTTGCGAGTGCGCGCGAGCTCGAACGCGTACTTCATGATGCGGTCGGTGCCTTTGCGCGAGAAGGTCGCGAGCTGGGTCACCACCTCGCGCTCGGTGCCCTCGTACATGCGGCCGCCGACGTTGCCGTACTCGCCTTCGGTGTTCTCGCGGATCACGATGTAGTCGATGTCGCCGGGCTTGCGGCCGGCGAGTGGACAGGGCATCCCCTGGAACAGACGCACGGGCCGCAGATTGACGTACAGGTCGAACCAGCGCCGGAAGTTGATGAGCAGTCCCCACACCGCGATGTGATCGGGCACGACGGCCGGGTTGCCGACCGCGCCGAAATAGACGGCGTCGAAAAGCCGCAGCGTGTCGGGCGCATCGTCGGGACACATCCTGCCGTGCGACTTGTACCAGTCGCAGCTCCACGGGAATTCCTTCCACGTGAACTTGATGCCGTGACGCGCGCCGGCCGCTTCCAGCACGCGCACGCCTTCCGGAATCACCTCGCGGCCGATGCCGTCGCCCGCGATGACTGCGATGCGATGTTCTTTCATGGCGGGCAGTATATAGAATCGGCCATGGTATTCGCAGCGTTCGAAACGTCGAGCGAATGGTGTTCCGTAGCGCTCTGCATGCGCGGCGAGATCCGGGCACTGGAGCGGCGCGCCGGCCACCGCCATTCGGAGCTTGCGCTGCCGATGCTGGAACGCCTGCTCGCGGATGCGGGCCTCGCGGCGGCGCAGCTCGATGCCGTTGCGTTCGGCGCGGGCCCGGGCTCGTTCACCGGCCTGCGCATTGCCTGCGGACTGGCGCAGGGTCTCGCGCTGGCGCGTGAGCTGCCGGTGCTCGGTGTGTCTTCGCTCGAGGCGATCGCGCAGGAAGCGGGCGCGGCGCGCGTGGTGGCGTGCGTCGATGCGCGGATGCGCGAAGTGTATTATGCGGCGCTCGCGAAGGAGGAAAGCGAGAACGGCTCGCGCTGGCGGGAAGTGATCAGCGCGCGTTGCATCGCGCCGCAAGCGGCGCCCCGGCCGGCGGGCCATGACTGGCTCGGCGCCGGCAACGGCTTCGCCGTGTACGGAAACCTCGGACTGACCAGAGTACTGCCGGAAGTGCATCCCACCGCGCTCGCCGTGGCGCAGCTCGCGGCGCCGCGACTTGCGGCCGGCGAGGGCGTCGATGCGGCGGCCGCGGCGCCGACGTACGTGCGCGACAAGGTGGCATTCACGCGCGAGGAGCTGGCCGCGAGATGAGCGCGGTACTCAAGCCGACCCCCGTCCTCGCGCCGATGCGCGAGCAGGACCTCGCCGAGGTGATGGCGATCGAAAGCGCGCTCTATACGCATCCGTGGACGCGCGGCAATTTCGCCGACTCGCTGCGCGCAGGCTACGAATGCCGCACCTACCGGGTGCAGGGCCAGCTGATCGGCTACTTCGTGCTGCTGGCGGCGGCAGGAGAAGCGCATCTTCTCAACCTTTCGATCGCCGAGCCGCATCAGCGGCGCGGCTTCGGCACGGCGCTGCTGAACGAAGCCGCCGCGCTTGCGCGCAAGCTCGGGGCGAAGAACGTGTTCCTCGAAGTGCGGCCGAGCAATCGCGGCGCGCAGGAACTCTATTATCGCTACGGTTTTCGCAGGATCGCGGTGCGGCGCGACTATTACCCCGCGCGCCACGGCCGCGAAGACGCGCTCGTGCTCTCGCTCGCGCTGTGAGCAGGCGCGACGAAGTGCTGGCGGAGATGGGCCTGGCGCCGATCTGGCGCCTGCGGGCAGGCCCCGCACCGGAGAAGCGCGCCGAGCGCCAATGGATCGAGATCAAGCAGGCGGTGCCGGCCTGCACCGCTTGCGCACTGCACAAGACGCGGACGCAGACCGTGTTCGGCGTTGGCGACGAGAACGCGGATTGGCTGCTGATCGGCGAGGCGCCAGGCGCCGAGGAAGACCGGCTCGGCGAGCCGTTCGTCGGCCAGGCGGGGAAGCTGCTCGACAACATGCTCGCCGCGATCGCGCTCAAGCGCGGCGACAACGTCTACATCGCGAACGTGCTCAAGTGCCGGCCGCCGGGCAACCGCAATCCGGAGCCCGCCGAAGTCTCGAAGTGCACGCCGTTTCTCAAGCAGCAGATCGCGCTCATCCGACCAAAGCTCATCGTCGCCATGGGACGCTTCGCCGCGCAGACGCTGCTCGCAACCGACGCCACTATCTCGAGCCTGCGCGGCCGCGTCTACAAGTATGAAGGCGTGCCGCTCATCGTGACCTACCACCCGGCCTACCTGCTGCGCAACCTGCCGGACAAGGCAAAGGCTTGGGCCGACCTGGTGTTTGCCAGGAAAACAATGGCGACTCTTTAGTTCCTGCGGCGGGGGTGCGGATCCTCGGCGCGCGCGAAGGCGAGCAGGCTGTTGACTTCATCGGGGTGCACGCGGCGGTTGCGCCAGAACCAGAGCTGCACGAGGCCCATGGTGCAGGCGACGAACAGGCCGAAGAGCAGGATCACGAGGTAGATCGAGTGGCCGACGTTGAGGAGCAGCGAGTACAGCGCGATCATGAGCAGGATCGAGCTGTTCTCGTTGAAGTTCTGCACGGCGATCGAGCGGCCGGCGCCGACCAGGTGATGGCCGCGGTGCTGGAGCAGCGCGTTCATCGGCACGACGAAGAATCCGGCCATCGCGCCGATCAGAATCATGAGGCCAACCGCGAGCCATATCTGGTTCACGAACATCATGCTGATGACGACGACCCCCATCACCATGCCGAGCGGGATGACGCGCACGGCGCGGTCGAGCGACACCCAGGCTGATGCCAGCACCGCGCCGATGGCGATGCCCACCGCCGTGACGCCTTGCAGGATCGCGGCCTTGGAGAGGTCGAAGTGCAGCGCGACGCGTGCCCACTCGATGACGATGAACTGCAGCGTCGCGCCCGCGCCCCAGAAGAGCGTCGTCACGGCGAGCGAGATCTGGCCGAGGCGGTCCTTCCACAGGTAGGCGACGCAGCGGCCGAAGTCGGCGATCGTGTCGAGCGGATCGGCGTGCAGGTGCTTCAGGATCACGCCGGTGCGCGGCACCTCCAGGTTGAAGAGCGCCGCGATCGCGTAGACCACGACGATGATGGCGATCGCCGCCTCGGCCGGCGTATCGACGCCGGTGTCGATGAACGGAAAGTCGAAGTGCAGCAGCACGCCGGACACCTTCGCGTGCAGGAGCACCCCGCCGAGCATCGTGCCGAGGATGATCGAGGCCACCGTCAAGCCCTCGATCCACCCGTTCGCGAGCACCAGCTGGCGGTGCGGCAGGTACTCGGTGAGGATGCCGTACTTCGCCGGCGAGTAGGCGGCGGCGCCCAGCCCGACCACCGCGTACGCGGCGAGCGGATCGATGCCCCAGAGCATCAGCACGCAGCCGAGGATCTTCACGCCGTTCGCGAGGAACATCACCTGGCCCTTCGGCAGCCGGTCGGCGAACGCGCCGGCGTAGGGCGCGAGCAGCACGTACGAGATGACGAAGAAGAACTTCAGGTACGGCGTGAGCCAGGACGGCGCGTCCGCTTGCATGAGCAGCGCGATGGCGGCGACCAGGAGCGCATTGTCGGCGAGCGACGAGAAAAACTGCGCCGCCATGATGATGTAGAAGCCGCGGTTCACGTGCCTTTCATAGCGCCGGGGAGCGCCCTCCTTGGAGAGCGCGCGTTTATAGCACAATAGGAAAAATGCCACGCCCGATTCGCGCCATCATCTCGGCGGGCGCGCTTGCGCACAACCTGCGCGTCGCGCGTACGCATGCCGGCCGCGCCCGCATCTGGGCGGTGATCAAGGCCAACGCCTACGGTCATGGCCTCGAGCGCGCGGCGCGCGCGCTGGATGCCGCCGACGGTCTTGCGGTGCTCGACTTCGCGGAAGCCGAGCGCCTGCGGCGTGCCGGCGTGAGCAAACCGATCCTCATGCTGGAGGGTGTCTTCCGCGCGAGCGACGCGCCGCTGCTCGCCGAGCATGCGCTGACGCCGGTGGTCCATCAGCCGGCGCAGATTGCACTGCTCGATGCGCTGCGCTCGCCGATCGATGTCTATTTCAAGGTGAACAGCGGCATGAACCGCCTCGGTTTCACTGCCGAGAACGCGCAAGCGGGCTATCAAGCGCTGCGCGCGCTTCCCCGAGTAAACACCATCACGCTGATGACTCATTTCGCCGACGCAGATGGTGCAACAGGAGTGAAGGCGCAGCTCGAGCGCTTCGGCAGCCTGACGAAATCTTTCGCCGGGCCGCGCTCGCTCGCGAATTCCGCCGCGCTGTTGCGCTTTCCGGAGACGCACGCCGACTGGGTGCGTCCCGGCATCATGCTCTACGGCTGCTCGCCGTTCGCCGAACGCAGTGCGGAGACGCTCGGCCTGAGGCCCGCCATGACGCTTGCATCGGAGATCATCGCCACCCAGGAGCTCGCGCGCGGCGAAGGCGTCGGCTACGGCCTCTCCTGGCGCGCCGAGCGCGCAATGCGCATCGGCGTCGTCGCCTGCGGCTACGCCGACGGCTATCCGCGCCATGCGCCGGCGGGCACGCCGGTGCTTGTCAACGGAAGGCGCACCCGCATCGTTGGTCGCGTATCGATGGACATGATCACGGTCGACCTGGGCGACATGCCCGATGCCGGCATCGGCACGCCGGTGATGCTCTGGGGTGAGGGCCTTTCCGCGGACGAGGTGGCGGCCGCCGCCGGCACGCTCAGCTACGAGCTGCTGTGCGCGCTCGCACCTCGCGTGCCCGTCGCAGAGGTACCGTAGTGGCGAAAGCGAAAACCGCCTATGTGTGCGCGGAATGCGGCGCTTCCGCGCTGCAATGGTTTGGCAGCTGTCCGTCCTGCGGGGCGGCCGGCACGCTGAGCGAGACCACAGTAGAGAAGGGCGCTACGCATCGCTACGCTGCCGAAGCGGCGAAGCCGCTCGCACTCGATGCGGTGCCGGACGCCGAGGTCGAGCGCACCCCGAGCGGCGTCGCCGAACTCGATCGCGTGCTCGGCGGCGGCTTCGTCGGCGGGCAGGTCGCGCTTCTCGGCGGCGACCCGGGCATCGGCAAGTCGACCTTGCTGCTGCAGGCGCTGCACGCGCTTTCCGCAACGCTGCCCGCGCTCTATATCAGCGGCGAGGAATCCGCCGAGCAGGTCGCATTGCGCGCCCGGCGCCTCGGGCTGCAGTCGAGCACGCTCAGGCTCCTTGCCGAGACCCAGCTCGAGCGCATCGTCGCCGCGCTCGACGCGGCGCGGCCGCGCGTCGCGGTGGTGGACTCCATCCAGACGCTCTGGTCCGAGACGCTGCAATCGGCCCCCGGCTCGGTCGCGCAGGTGCGCGAATGCGCGGCGCAGCTGACGCGCCATGCGAAGCGCACCGCCACCACGCTGGTCTTCGTCGGGCACGTGACGAAGGAAGGCGCGATCGCCGGGCCGCGCGTGCTCGAGCACATCGTCGACACGGTGCTCTATTTCGAGGGCGACCCGAACTCCGCCTTCCGCCTGGTGCGCGCGGTGAAGAACCGTTACGGCGCGGTGAACGAGCTCGGCGTCTTCGCCATGACGGACAAGGGCCTGCGCGGTGTCATCAACCCGTCTGCGCTTTTCCTTTCGCAGCATGCACAGCCCGTTGCCGGCTCCTGCGTGCTCGCCGCCATCGAAGGCACGCGGCCGCTGCTGGTTGAGATCCAGGCGCTGGTCGACGCGGCGCACGCGCCCAACCCGCGCCGGCTTTCGGTCGGCCTCGAGCAGAACCGCCTCGCCATGCTGCTCGCCGTGCTCCACCGCCACGCCGGCATCGCTACCTGGGAGCAGGACGTCTTCGTCAACGCCGTGGGCGGCGTGCGCATCGCCGAGCCGGCGGCCGATCTCGCGGTGACGCTCGCCGTCGTTTCCTCGCTTACCGACCGGCCGATCGCCGAGAAGGTCGCGGTGTTCGGCGAGATCGGCCTGGCCGGCGAAGTGCGGCCCGCGCCGCGCGGCCAGGAGCGCTTGCGCGAGGCGGCGAAGCTCGGCTTCGCGAGGATGATCATCCCGCGCGCCAACCAGCCGAAGGCGAAGATCAGCGGCCTCGAGGTGCTCGCGGTCGAGCGCGTCGACCAGGCCGTTCAGCTACTGCGCAATCTCTGAGCTCTGCACTACAGCGTCCTCTTGATATGCAACGCTGTAGTCTGTCTGATTTTGCTTGAGGATCGATCTGGCAATGTCCGGGCTCGCGGGATTTACATCCAGCGTGCGCGTGCGCGGAATTATTACCAAATCCATGTCTTCCATCGGGATGGCGCCGATCAGCACTTCGTCACCCACGACGAGCGCGCCGGTGAACCCCACCCGGTTCTTGAAGCGCAGCTCGATTGGACCCGCATAGGGCAGTGTCCTCACTGAGTTATCCGCGAGCAGCACTTCCTTTTCAGCGATGATCTCAAGCTGCAGCTGCGCGCGAATCTCCTCCGGGATGCACAGATAAAGCGATCCCGAATCTGCGAGCGCATCGGCCTCGACAGCAAGCTGCGGCAGGCGCGGATTCTTTAACACGATCTTGCTGTACACGATGCCCATTTTATTCCTCCCTTTGCCCGCCTAACGCGCGAGGCCGACAACGGATGACGCCGCGCGGACGCCGCTGCGCACGGCCGCTTCCAGCGTCGGCGGGTATTCAGGATCGGTGTAATCGCCGGCGAACGTCACGCCCGGCAGTGAGGGTAGTGCATTGCGCTGCTTGATGCCGGGCGAGCAGGTAATGGTGGCGCGCTTCTCGGCGATGACGCGCCACCACCGTGGCCTGGTGGGCGTGCCGAGCGCGGCGGCGAGCTCGCGATGGCAGCGCTCGGCGATCTCGTCGAGCGTCATCTGCTGATGATCGCCCTGCGCGCTGATCACGCACACAAGGCGCCCGCTCTCGCCAAGCAGCGCGCCGCGATCGAACACCCACTGCACCAGCCCGTCGGCGAGGCCGAGCATCGGGAATGGCAGGCGCACGGAATCGGCGTACTGCAAATAGCAGGTGTAGATCGGCTGGTATGAATACTCCGGCGCGTCGGGCACGACGCTCTTCAGCTGATGCGGCCCGACGGCGACGATCACATGGTCGAACTGCTGCGCGAGCGCGCCGAGATCCCTTACCGGCGATTGCAGCCGCACGTCGCCGCCATGCGCATGCACGAAGTCGGCCGCCGGCTCGGGAAACAGGCGCGAGAGATCCACGCGCGGCAGGACGAGATCGCTCGCCGCGGCCGCGGCGCCGAGCGTGTCGCGCAGCACGGCGAGAAATACGTTGGCGGAAGCGAGCTCGGGAGGCGTGTTGAGCGCCGCGACGCAGAGCGGCCGCCAAAGGTAATGGCCGATGCGCCCGTTCTGGCCGTGCTGCGCTAGGAGCGCGCTCACGCTGGTGTCCGCGGCGAGGCGAAAGCGTGCGCGCCGAAGTCGCGCCATGAAGCGCGCGGCGCCGAGGCGCTCGGCAAGTGAGATGCCGCGCGCACTCAGCAAGCCGCCCGCCAGCCCGAGCGCGCCGCGACGCAAACGAAAGCCGCGGGCGTAGCGCACCTCGAGCGGCACGCGCAGCACTGCGCTCGCTGCCACGCCCACGGTGCGCATGAGCTGGTAGAGCGCGCTGTAGGCGCCGACCAGGATGTGCTGGCCATT
>DASSLQ010000178.1:0-19816 GCA_035689325.1 Burkholderiales bacterium
GCCGGTCATGCTGCCCAGGCCCGCCAGCACGACCACGGCGAAGGTGCGCCCGATGTATTCGCGATCCATGCCGGGCTCCACCGGTCCGACGATGATCAGCATGGCGCCCGCGAGCACGCTGGTGGCGGTGGCGATGCCGAAGGCCCACTGCTTGATGCGCACGGGATTCGCGCCCATCAGGCGCAGCGCCGGCTCGTCCTGCGCCACTGCCTTGATCGCGCGGCCGGTGAAGGTCTTCGACATGTAGAGCGTGAGCGCAATGGTCAGGACGACGGCGACGCCGAACGCCACCATGGTGCGCGTAGGCACGCGGATATCGTCGAACAGCGCCACGCTCTTGCCGATGTAGGGCGCATCGACCATGCGCTGGTCGACGCCGAAGGCGAGGATCAGGCCGACCTCGATGACCAGCGCCACGCCGAAGAAGAAGGCGATGCCGCGCACGCCGGCTTCGCGGCCGCCGCGCCGCTCGAAGGTCTCGTAATAGAAGCGGTACACCGCCATGCCGAGGAGGAAAAACGCCGGCGTGAGCGCGAGGCCGGCGACGATCGGGTCCAGCCCGAAGCGCGCGACCAGGTAGTAGGTGCAATAGGAGCCGAACACCATGATCGCCGGGTGCGCGACATTGGGTACGTCGAGCAGCCCAAAGGACACCGACAGTCCCATGCTGACCGCGGCATAGAAGCCGCCCAGCAGGATGCCGAACAGCACCGCCTCCAGCAGCAGGTCGAGCGGAATCCCCATGCGCGGTTTAAAAAAAAGGCGCGGCAACGCCGCGCCTCCACAGCTTCGCTATCGGCTCACTTGCCGCGAGCTTTGTCGAAAGGCATCACGGCGTCGCCGGTCTTGTACTGCGATGGATAGAGCACGACCTGCTTGCCCGGGCTGCGCCACTGCTCGAGGTTCTTGTCGGCGATGGCGCGGAACTGGATCATGAGCATGCGCGACTTCGCCCATTCGCCGTCCTTGTTGTAGCTGATCGGGCCGACGATCGTCTCCATGGTGTGCGAGTGCAGGTACTGGGCGAGCTTCTTCTGGTCGATGCTCTTCGTGCCGTTCACCGCCTGCTCGAGCATCTGGCCCATCGCATAGCCGAAGGGCGGCAGGTAGAAGCCGAGCGGGTCGACCTTCTCCTCCGCCGCCTTCTTCTGATAGCGGCCCAGGAACTCCTCGATCCCCGGGTACTTCACGCCCGGCACGTACGAGTTGTAGTTGACGATGCCGTTCAGCATCGAGCCGAGCGATTCCATGATCGGCGTGAACTGCAGGCCGACCATCCCGCCGCCGAAGAGCTTCACCGTGGAGCCGACGCCGATCTCGTTCACCGCGCGCACGATCGCCACCGAGTCGTTCGGGTACGAGCAGACGAACACCATTTCGGGCTGTGCCGCGCGCACCGAGCGGATGAGCGACGAGAAGTCGGTCGTGCTCGGCGGGTAGTTCTGGTCGTACACCGTCTTCAGTCCGCCTTTCTTCGCGAGCTCCTTGGCGCCGTTCGCCAGGTTCTGCGCGAACTCCTGGTCCGCGGAGAGGAAGGCGATCGACTTCGCGCCCGACTTCTGGCCCTGCTCGAAGAAACCTTCGAACCAGCTCTGCGCATCGGCCGCCGGCAGGTTGTTGAACCACATGTCGTGCTTCACGGTGTGGTTCACCTGGAACGAGAAGTTGCCCATGAGGAGCAGCCCGCGCTGCTTGACGAGCGGCATGATCGGCGCGGTGGGCACCGTCCCATAGGGCGCGAACAGCAGGTCGACCTTGTCGACGTCCAGCAGCTTCGTATAAATCCCCGGCGTGAGCGCCGGGTTGGTCTGGTCGTCGTAGACGATGAGCTCGACCTTGCGCCCGAGCAGCCCGCCCTTCTGGTTGACGTCGTCGACCCACATGCGGATCGCAACCAGCTCGGCCTTGCCGCCGGCGCCGAGCGATCCAGTCTGCGGCATGCTCATGCCGATCTTGACGGTGCTCGCCTGCGCGAGTGCGCGCCGGCCGGGCAATGCCGCGGTTACCGCCGCCGCGCCGGCAACGCCAATGACCTTCCTGCGGGTGAAATTCATCCGGTCCTCCTCCTTTGCGCGCGATTGTAATCAATCTTCAGTAGCCGGGCCGCATTGCCGCCCTCGATGGCCGCGGTCTCGGCTTTCGACAGCCCCCTGACGCCCTCGATGAACTCGAGCGGCCGCTCCATCCCCATGTCGTACGGATAGTCCGTGCCGAGGAGCACGTGATCGGCGCCAAAGCGCGCGATCAGGTGCGCGAGCATGCCGTGGTCGAAGGTAATGGTGTCGAAGTAGAACTTCTCCAGGTAGCTCGACGGCTTGCGCTTCATCTGCCCGCGGGTGTCCGCGCGCGCCTGGTATGCATGGTCCATGCGCGCCCAGTAGTGCGCGAGATAGCCGCCGGCGTGTGGCAGCACGATCTTCAGCTTGGGATGGCGTTCCAGTACGCCGTCGAAGATGAGATGGCTCGCGGCCACGGTGGTCTCCAGCGGGTTGCCGATCACGTTGCTGAAATAGTGGTTGACCAGCCGCTCGCCGTGCGTGAAGCCGATCGGATGCATGAAGATGACGACGTCGAGCCGCTGCACGGCGGCGAAGAACGCGTCCAGATTCAGCTTCGCATCCGTCAGGTCCATGCCGCGCACGCTCGGATTGATCTCGACGCCGCGCATGCCGAGCGTGCGCACGCAGTGCTCGAGTTCGGCGAGCGCGAGCGACGCGTCCTGCAGTGGCACGGTGCCCAGCGCGACGAAGCGATCGGGATGCTGCGCGACGACCTCGGCGAGGCGCTCGTTCACCGTGCGCGCGAGCTCCGCGCCCATGCCGGGCTCGGTCCAGTAATAGGTCTGGTGCGGCGCCGGCGACACCGCCTGCACGTCGATGCCCATGCGGTCCATGTCCTTCAGGCGCACGGCGATGTCGCTCAGCTTTGGCCCGCGCTCCTCGACCTGTCGCAGGTTGACCTCGCGCGTCGCCGCGTTCGAATAGCGCGCCATCGGCTCGTGCTGCGCCGGATTCAACGGCGCGACTCTCGCCGCCGCCTCGGTGTTGAGGTAATGGCAATGGATGTCGACGGTGAGCGATCTGCCGCGCTTCTTGACCGTGGTGCGCGCGCCGCCGCGCGCTGCCGGTGCACAGCTATACATCATGTTTCGCTATTCCTCTCTCGCAGGTAAGCGCACGAAGCGCTCGCGCGTTGGTAGAAAGACGATGAACGATCGGCAGCGAGGAGCAGCTCGCCGCCGCGCTCGAGTGCTCGCCGCTCGAGCTGGTGCGCTGGCTCGCGGGCGAGAAGCCCGCGCCCGGCGACGTCTTCATCGCTGCGCTCGACATCGTCGCACGTGGGGGTCTGCGGCATCAGGGCAGCCAGGGCCGCGCGACTTTAGCGAAAGCTATTGACGCCGTACAGGCGTCGTTCCGAGAATCGCGCACTCGTTCGAGGAGGAACCATGCCTGCTCGCCTTGTTGCGGTGCTCGCCGCCGTGCTCCTGGTCGGCACCGAGGCACACGCCCAGAGCTACCCCGCAAAGCCGATCCGCCTGATCGTGCCTTATCCGGCGGGCGGCGCGACGGACTTCTTTGCGCGGCTCGTCTTCCCGAAGGTCGGCGACGCGCTCGGGCAGCCGGTGGTCGTGGAGAACCGGCCGGGCGCCGGCACGGCGATCGGGGCGAGCGAAGTCGCGCGCAGCGCGCCCGATGGCTACACGATCCTGCTCGGCGATGCGGGCACGTATGCGTTCAATCCGACGCTGTACAAGAAGCTGTCGTACGACCCGGCGAAGGATTTCGCGCCCATCAGCCTCACCGGGCGCTTTGCGCTCATCCTTGCGGTGAACCAGTCGGTGCTCAACGTGAGCTCGGTCGATGCATTCGTCCAGTCCGCGAAGCAGGCGCCCGGCAAGATCGACTATGGCGCGCCGGGGCCCGGCAGCCCGATCCATCTCGCGATGGAGCTCTTCAAGCAGCGCGCCGGCATCCGCATGACGCCGATCCCGTACAAGGGCGGCGCCGATGCGCTTTCCGACCTGATCGGCGGCCGCATCGGCGCGCTGTTTCCGGATATCGCCACCGGTCTGCCGCAGATCCGAGCTGGCAAGATCAAGGCGCTCGCCGTGGCGAGCGAAAAACGCGTGGCCGCCCTGCCCGGCCTGCCGACGATCGGCGAATCCGGCTATCCGGGCTTCGAAGCCTGGGCGTGGCAGGGCTTCGTCGCGCCGGCCGGCACGCCGCACGACATCGTGATGAAGCTCAATGGCGCGTTCGCGAAGGTGATGGGCGATGCGGCGATCAAGCAGCGGCTCGCCGAGAGCGGCTTCGAGCCGCAGACGAGCACGCCCGAACAGTTCGCCGCCTACATGAAGAGCGAGATCGCGAAGTGGGCGAAGGTGATCCGCGACAGCAACATCAGCCTGGACTGAGTCGATGCGACTGGTGAGCTATGGGCCGAAGTGGCAGGAACGCGCGGGCTTCCTTGCCGACGGCGCGATCGTCGATCTTGAGAGCGCGCTGCGCGCCGCCGGCGCCGGCCAGGCGGTGAGCGACGTGCGCCTGCTGCTCGAGCAGCCCGACTGGCGGCGCCTGCTCGAGCGCGCCTTTGCCGCGCGCGGCAAAGCGCAAACGGCAGACGCGAAATCGGTGCGCCTCGGCGCGCCCGTGCCGTTCCCGCGGCAGATGCTGATCGCAGGCGCCAATACGAAGTCGCACATCGCCGAAGCCACCGCGGTGCTCAAGGACCCGACGCCGCCGCGCGAGCCGATGATCCTCGCGAAGTCGATCTCGAGCCTGTGCGGGCCTTACGACGATGTGATCCATCCGCCGGAGACGAGAAAGCTGGACTACGAGGTGGAGCTCGGCGTCGTCATCGGCAAACGCTGCCGCCGAATCAAGGAATCGCAGGTGCGCGACTACATCGCCGGCTACATGACGTGCAACGAGATGTCGGCGCGCGACATCCAGCTCGCCGAGCACGAGGCCAATCCGTTCTACCGCGTGCATTTCCTTGGCAAGAGCTTCGACACCTTCTGCCCGACCGGGCCGGCGCTCGTTACCGCCGACGAAGTCGAGTGGGGCAAGGCGCTCAAGATGCGCACCGAGGTGAATGGCGAAGTGCGCCAGAACAGCGATACGTCCGACCTCTACTTCGGCATCGAAGCGCTGGTGGCCTATTGCAGCCGCGGCACCACACTCTTCCCCGGCGACATCATCGTCACCGGCTCACCTGCCGGGGTGGCGTTCTTCATGAAGCCGCCGCGCTTCCTCAAGCCCGGCGACCGCGTGCGCTGCGAGATCGAAGCGGTCGGCGCCATCGAAAACCGCATTCGCGCCGAAGACTAGTCATGTACACCTGCCGATCGCTCGTGCGTTATGGACGTCCATGGGGAGGACAACGGCGCTGCATCAGGCGGTGCGCTCGCGTCGACAAGCGCGCGCATCGCGTCTCGCTGAAGTCGATCGCCTGAAGGAGCAGGTTGCCTATTTCAAGCTCTGGCAGGGAGTCGTCGTCGTAACGGACATCAGCGTAGCGGGTTGGCTAATTTCCGGATCGGACGCTGCAAACCGCTGGGCTATCGGGCTTGCCGTCGCGGGCGTAGCATTGATGAGCACCGTGATTATCGGACTGCACCGACACATCGGAAGCCGCATCAGACAACTGAGCCAGCCATGAGCGTGGAAACCATCGCCGCGATCACCGCATTTGCCGTCATACTCGTGTTCGTGGCCATCGCCTTCGACCTCACCCGCTGGAAATAAGGGCTTAGAACACGCCAAGGTGCTGGGTAATTAGCGCTTCGTTGTCGCGCACAGAGTCCACCGGCCCGCTGAAGGCGACGCGCCCGGTGTTCAAGATCACGACGTCGTCGGCGAGCTCGAAAGCGAGCTTGATGTTCTGCTCGACCAGCAGGATCGACTGTCCTTCGGCCTTCAGGCGCGCGATGGTGCGACCCACCTCGGCGACGATGCGCGGCGCGAGGCCCTCCGACGGCTCATCCATCAGCAGCACGCGCGGGTTGCTCATGAGTGCGCGGCCGATGGCGAGCATTTGCTGCTCGCCGCCCGAGAGCGAGCCCGCGTCCTGCTCGGCACGCTCCTTCAGCCGCGGGAAAAGGCCGAAAACCCGATCGATCGTCCAGGCGCCCTTGCGCTTGTGGCGCGCGACGATCAGGTTCTCCCGCACGGTAAGGCGCGCGAACACGCGCCGCCCCTGCGGCACGAGCGCGATGCCCTTGCGCGCGATGACATCCGGCGCGAGACGCGCGAGCTCATGGCCGAACAGCCGCACGGTGCCTTGGCGCGGCGGCAGGAAGCCGATCACGGTGTTCATGCAGGTGGTCTTGCCGGCGCCGTTGCGGCCGAGGAGCGCGAGCACCCTGCCCTCGCCGAGCGCGAACGACACGCCGTGCAGCACATGGCTCTCGCCGTAGAGCGCGTCCACCGAGTCGAGCGCCAGCGCTTCAGTGGCCAAGGTACACCTCGCGCGTCTTGGGATCGGCGACGACTTCCGCCCGCGTGCCTTCGACGATGACGCGGCCATAGTGCAGCACGGTGATGCGGTCGGCCATGTCGAGTGCCGTGTCCATGTCGTGCTCGATCATCACCACGGTGGTTTCGCGCGGGATCGCGCCGATCACGGCCTTCACCTTGGCACGCTCCTCGCGTGACAGGCCGGCGAGCGGCTCATCGAGCAGCAGCACGCGCGGCTTCTGCGCGAGCGCCATCGCGATCTCGACGCGGCGCTTCTCGCCGTACGCCACCTCGACGATCGGCCGGCGTGCGGCCGCCTCCAGCCCGACGTGGGCGAGCACGGCGCGGGCCTCTGCGTAGAAGCGCGCCGGCAGCCGGCCGAACATGCTCCAGCGCGTGCGCGAGAGCCCGAGGAGCGAGAGCGCGACGTTGTGCTCGAGTGTGTCGTGCGGGAACAGCGTGATTATCTGGTAGGTGCGCGCGAGGCCGAGGTGGCAGCGCCGCCAGGTCGAGAACCGCGCCACCTCCTTGTCGAACAGCGCAATGCTGCCGGCGTCGCGGCGCAAGTCACCGGTGAGCAGATTGAAGAGCGTTGTCTTGCCGGCGCCGTTCGGCCCGATGATGAGGCGCCGCTCCCCCGCCGCCACCTCGAGCGAGACGTCGTTGATGGCGGGAAGTCCGCCGAAGGCCTTCTTCAGGCCCTGGATGCGTAGCGCCGCCACAGTCTCCTCACCCCGGGCACGACGCCCTCGGGCATGAACACCACGATGAAGACGAACACGAAACCGAGCAGCATGTTCCAGCGCTCGATGTATGCCGACGCCCAGTTCTTGAGCAGCAGCACGATCGCCGCGCCGACCAGCGGCCCGGCGAGCGTGCCGGAGCCGCCGGCGATCACCGCGAGCAAGCCTTCAGCCGAGTTCGCGAGCGACAGCGACACCGGGTGGATGTACTTGTGGTAGTAGACGAAGAGCAGTCCCGAGACCGCACCCCAGAAGCCCGCGTAGATGAATGTGATCCAGCGGATCAGCCACACGTCATAGCCGAGCGCGCTCATGCGCCGCGGCTGGTCGCGCGTGCCGCGCAGCGTCGCGCCGAAAGGCGAGCTCACGAAGCGCGCCATCATCCAGATGGCGAGCACCCCGATTACGAGCACGAAGTAGTAGAACGGCATCGCCTCGTTCAGGTTGAGGCCGAACGGCGCCGGGCGCGCGAGGCCGCGCAGCCCGTTGTCACCATCGGTCATCGACACCCAGCGGTATGCAGTGCCCCAGAGCACCTGCGAGAGTGCGAGCGTCAGCATCAGGAAGCCGAGACCGGTAGCGCGCAGCGCGACCAGCCCGAAGACCCCTGCCATGAGCGTCGTGCCGGCGAGCGCGATGGGGGCGATCGCCCAGTGGGCAAGCTGCAGCTTCAGGTAAAGGAGCGCCGACAGGTACGCGGCGACGCCGAGGTACGCGGCATGGCCGAGCGTCGGCAGACCGCCATAGCCGAGCAGCAGATTGATGCTCGCGGCGAACACCGCAAAGATGACGATCTGGCTCGCGAGGTTGACGTAGTACTCGCCCGCGCCGAGCGGCAACAGCGCCGCGGCCACGATGACGGCGAGCGCCGTCTTCACGCCGCGAACTTGCCGAACAGGCCGCGCGGCCGGAAGGCGATGACGAGGATCATCGGCAGGAAAAGGATCACGTATGCGAGATCGGGAAGAAGCGCGACGCCGAACGTGTAGACGAAGCCGGTGATGAAAGCGCCCGCAAAGGCGCCGAGCAGGCTTCCCACTCCGCCGAGAATCACGACGATGAGCGCGAGCGGCAGCATGTCGGCGTCGAGCCCGGGGTAGGCCGACATGATCGGCCCGCCGATCACGCCGCCGGCGCCGGCGAGCGCGGCGCCGAGGCAGAAGACGGTGCTGAAAAGGCGCGACACCGGGATGCCGACCGCGCTCGCCATCTGCGGATCATCGACGCCCGCGCGGATCATCGCGCCGAGCCGCGTGCGCTCCATCAGCAGGTAGAGCGTGATCGCCACAAGGATGGCGATGACGACCACCGCCAGCCGGTAGGCGGGGAAGACGAAGCCCGCGATGCGCACCGGCATCTGCAGCGCGGGCGGCGTCGGGATCGGGATCGGGTCGCCGCCCCAGGTGAGGAGGCACGCGTCGGCGATGATGAAGGAGACGCCGAGCGTCACCAGCACCTGGCCGAGCACGTTGCCGCCGATCTGGCGCAGGATCAGGCGCTCGAGCAGCCCGCCGAAGAGCGCCACCGCGATCCCGGCGGCGAGCGCCGCGATCCAGAGGTTGGGCCACTGGCGCATCACCGTCACGCCGAGGTAGGCGCCGAGCATGAACAGCGAACCGTGCGTCAGGTTCGCGATGCGCATCAGCCCGAAGATGAGCGAGAAGCCCGCCGCGAGCAGGAACAGCAACCCGCCCAGCGCCAGACTGTTCAGCGTCTGGATCGCCCAATACTGCAGTTAGTTCTCCAGGTTCTTCGCCGGCGGCCAGTCGCGCGAATACACCGGATTCTTCAGGAACTCCTCCGGCTTGTAGGTCCAGAACTGGCTCACGTTCGGATAGGTGTGGATCACCGAGTTGACCAGGCGCCCTTCCTTGCGCGCCACCTTGCGGATGTACACGTTGCCGATCACGTTGCCGTACTGGTCGAAGTGCACCGGGCCGCGGCAGGTCTCGAACTTGCCCGAGCGCACCGCTTTCATGAACGCCTGCTTGTCCTCGATCTTGCCGTTGATCTTCTGCAGCGTCTGGTCGAGCACCGCCGCTTCCACGTACGTCGCCGCAGCGTAGAAGCCCGGGTCGTACTTCCACTGCGCGCGGAACGCGGAGACGAATTTCTGGTTGATCGGGTTGTCGATCTCGGCCGAATACCAGCAGGAGGTGATGATGCCGAGCGCCTCGTCGCCCATGTTGCGCAGCACCGCCTCGTCGAGCGCGGTCATGCCGCCGATCAGCTTCACCTTGCCGCCGAGGCCGTACTCGTTGAACTGGCGCACATAGCGGAAGCCGTTCGAGCCGGCGAAGCCGAGGAACAGCGCGTCGATGTTGGTCTTGAGCTGCGCGAGATAGGTGCCGTAATCCGGCACGGTGAGCGGCGGGAACATGCGCTGTACCACCTTGCCGCCCGCGTCCTCGAAAACGCGCAGGAAGCCGGCGCACATCTCATGGCCGTAAGCGATGTCGTCGGCAATCACCGCCATGCGCTTGTACTTGAGCTCTTTCGCCGCGTAGTCGGCGAGCGGCATCGCGGATTGGGACGAGGTGGAGGTGCCGCGCGTGAACCAGGGATTGGGTTTCCTCTGCGTCATGTCTTCGGCTGCCGCAACCGAGAGCGTCAAGAGCTGCGCCTGGCGGATATAGTCATCGGCGGCGAGCGCGGAGGCCGTGTCGAGCGGTCCGATCATGATGTGGATGTTGTCGCGCTCGACGAGCTCCTGGATCTTGGTGCGCGCCTGCGCCGGCACGCCGCCCGAGTCGGCGACGACCAGGTCGACTTTGCGCCCCGCCAGCGTGTAGTTGCGCTCCTTGAAGTACTGCTCGAGCGCACGCTCCATGTCGATGCCGCCGGAAGCGAGCGGCCCGGTCTTCACCGTGACGAGGCCCACGCGGATCGGCCCGGCTTGCGCGCGCGCCGGGAGCGCGGCGGCCGCAGCCGTGGCGCCCGTCGCCTGGATGAAGCGTCTACGGGTGAAGCTCATGTGTCGTCTCCTTTAGTTTCTCGAAAAATTGTTCGTTGCCGATCACCCAGCCGAGGCAGCGGGCGACGTTCTGCAGCCCGAGTACATGCAAGTCGTCGCCATACATGCTCGCCACGCAATCGGCGAGCACCACCACGCGGTAGTCGTAATTGAACGCGGTGAACGAAGTGTTGAGCACGCACGTGTTGGTGTTGATGCCCATCAGCACCACGTTCCTCACCTTGAGCGCGTCGAGCAGCTGCCGCAGGTCCGTGCCATGGAAGCAGTCGAGGCGCTTCTTGTTATTGATCACGTAGTCGCCGTCCCGGTAAAGCTCGGGAATGAGCTGCGTGCCGGGCGAGCCCTCGATGTTGTGCTCGCGCACGGTGCTCTTGCGGCCGGGCGTCAGCCGGTCGAGCTCGCCCTGCGCGGCATGCAGCGCCTTCCAGAAGGGCGAGGTCATGCCCTCGCTGCCGATGCCGGGCAGCCGGCGATAGACCAGGACGACGTGGATCACCGGCACCTTCAGCCGCCGCGCATGATCTAGCGCGGCCCTGGCGTTGGCGATGACGCGCACCGCGTCCTCGGGCTTCGTCGGCATCGTGGCGACGCTCATGTCGAGGTGCCCGCGATGCATGTCGACAGTCACGATCGCCGTCTCGGCGGGCTTCAGCTCGAGCTGGCGGTAAAGCCCGTTGACCAGGCTCGAGCGATCGACGATTTCCACCGGCCGCATCAGTGGTGGCCTGCGCCGCCCTGCTGCTTGAGCGGATGGGCACGGCTGAAGGCGTCCATCTCCATGCAGGTGTTGTAGATGCGCATCGCGGAGGGCACGCTGCTCGTGTCGCAGTTGAAGTAGGCGAGCGCGCCGATCAGCTGCGACACCACGCAGATGTCGGCCATGGTGAGCTGGTCGCCGTGGCTGAAGCGGCCGGTCTCGCGCTCGTTGTTGAGATGGGTCTCGATCGCCTCGAGCGCGCGCATGGTCCAGTGCGCGAGCCAGCGGTTGCGCGACGCCTCGTCCTGGCGCATCTCCTTCTCGAGGTAGTTGCGGATCCTCGGCGTGATCAGCGGGTGGCCATCTGCGGCGGCGATGAGCGAGAGCCCGCGCACGCGCGCCCGGCCGCGCGGGTCCTTCGGCAGGAGCGGCGGCTGCGGATGGGTCTCGTCCAGGTACTCGAGGATGGCGAGCGACTGGAAGAGCGGCGTTCCGCCTTCATCCACGATCAGCGCCGGCACTACGCCCTGCGGATTGACAGCGAGATAGTCGTCGCTCAGCTGCTTGCCCTTGAGGAGATCGATCGAGATCTCCTCTGCCTGCAGGCCCTTCAATGCGAGCGCCACGCGCACGCGATAGGTCGCGAGCGAGCGCCAGAAACCGTAGAGCTTCATGGGATCACCGGTAGGAGGAGGAAAGAGTCGCCAAGATGCAGTGTCGTGCGGCCGCCGAAGATCGCCGCCGGCCGGTCGCGCGGATCGTCGTGCAGGAACGGGCCGCAGCCGCGCAGCTCATTCTTGAAATTGGACAGGCGAGCGCCCGTGCTTTTTTGCCACTCGTAGTCGCGGCCTCGCACGCTGAGCGCGAGGCGACAGCCCGGCGGCACGACGATGCTGGTCGGCCAGATCTCGATGTCGAGCGTCACCGGCTTGCCGGGCTCGAGCGGCTGGAGCTCGTCATGCGTGTGATACGGCCGCCAGGGCTTGCTCAGCTGCGGGTCGAGCTTGCGATGCGATGCACGCAGCCAGCCTTGCGCGATCGGCGTATGCGGGTCGATCGCGCCCATGAACGTGATTTCGCGCAGGTCCGCAGTGAACACGCGAAACACCAGGAACAGGTCCGCGTCCGTCGTGGTGGAGGAGAGCGTAAGGCGCGCCGCGAGCGGGCCGGTGATCTCGGTCTCATTCGGTACGGGCTCCGACACGAACGTGAGCCCGTCGCCCAGCGCCTCGAACGCGACGTTGCGCGACTCGGCTGGGGCGGCGCCTTTGAGCTGGCCGTCCGGATGCAGGTACATCCTCGTCCATTTGGTCCGCGCGAGCGGCCATTCGTTCTCGTGCCGCTCGACGAACCTGTCGATGTGGCGCACCTGAAGCTGGACCACGGGCTGCGCGGCCCAGTCGCCCTTGCCCTTAAGGAAGTGATCGAAGAAGCGCAGTTGCAGCTGCCTGCCGTAGTCGGTGTAGAAATGGGTCCAGTGCTCGATGCCGTGCACTTCGAGCCACTTCTCCTTGGACGCGGCGCGCACGAAGCCCTCGTAGTTGCCGCGCGGGTGCAGCCCCTGCCCGCCCCAGTTGGCGGCGGAGAGGAAAGGCACGGCGATCTTGTCCCACTGGGGCGAACGCCCGCGGTGGTAGCCGTCGTCCAGCGGATGCGCCAGGATGTCGTCGCCGAAGTCGCAGCGATTGGCGGCAAGCTCCCTGTCGGACAAGGTTTCGTCGCCGCACACCAGCTCGCCGGTGACGCGGCTCTTCGGTCCGCGCTCGCCGAGGCCGTACTGCACCGTCTTCACCTGCATGTCGTACCAGTTCGCCCAGAACGTGCAGAGGATGCCGCCGTGGCGCGTCATGTCGCGATACCAGTCGGCCGCGCCCTCCCAGATGCACATCGCGGCAAGGTGCGGCGGCTGCAGCGAGGCGACGTGCCACTGGTTGATGCCATAGTACGAGATACCGCTCAGCCCGACCTTGCCGCTCGACCAGCGCTGCTTGCCGGCCCACTCGATGCACTGGTAGAAGTCCTGCGTCTCGCGCGGCGAGAAGTGATCGATGTAGCCCGGCGAGCGGCCGGCGCCGCGCGAGTCGACGCGCACGCACGCATAGCCTTCGGGCACCCACTTCTCGGGGTCGACGACTTCCCAGGACTGGTACTTGTTCGACGAGCCGTGCGCCACGTCGGGATGCTCGGCGACCATGCGCTGCCACGCAGACGGATAGCCATCCTGGAACGCGAGCCCCTTGGCGTACGGGCCGTAGCTGAGGATCACCGGATGGCGGCCGTCCTGCGGCGGCCGGAAGACGTCGGCACGCAGCACGAGACCGTCGTCCATGACGATCGGCACGTCCCATTCGATGCGCATGCCATCGCGCAGCTCGCTGCGCGCTGCCGCCATTACAGGCCTCCTCCTCGGCGCGGAATTGAGCCCCGCCGCCGCGCGCGTGTCAACCCGGTTTCACCGTCGCACTGCGATAGATGAAGGCGACGATCGCGCCGAGGATCAGCATCAGTATCCCGTCGAACACGATCTGCTTCACCACGGTAGCGCCCGGCATCGGCTGCACCACGTAGTAGATGAGGTAGAGCGGCACCGTGGTCAGGAGGACGATGGCCACGCCGTAGCGGATGCCCTGTCCAAGCCACGGCTTCGCCTCGACGCCGCGCGCGTAGATCCAGACGAACGCGCCCGACATGATGATGTGCGCGAGGATCATCAGCGGGAAGATGTTCTGCGCCTCCGCCTCCTTGCGGAAGAGGTTGGAAAGCTGCGCGTAATCGGCGTGCAGCAGCACGCCGTGCACGACGAAGCTGCCGATGAACCACGCGATGAACACCAGCAGCCACGCGAGGAAGAACCGTTTGTTCATTGCCGTCCCCTTTCAAGTGTGTTGCCAAGCCAGCGGCAGACGAGGTCGGCGACGACGCTCTCCCGCCCCCGGTAGAAATGATCGCACTGCGGCACGATTTCAACCTCACATGGGCCCGAGCAGCGGCGCCGGAACTCCTCCGCGGGATAGAGCTCGCCCGGCTCCGCGTCGCCGCGCAGATAGAGCGCCGGGCAGGAGATGCGCGGCGCCAGTTCCAGGATGTCCGGGCAGTTCGCGAGATCGAGGAAGCTCGCCGCGCTCGTCACGTACCACCAGCCCGGCAGCAGCATCAGCTCGCGCCCGCTGCCCGCTGCCACGAGCGCGCGCGCCTGCGCCGTCAGCTCTTCCAGCCGGTCGCCTGCCAACAGGCCCGCGCGGCTTGCAAGCGGCACCATGTCCTTGCCGCCGCAATGCGCGGAGAGGAGCACGAGCGCCGGCGTCCGGGGATGGTCGGCGACGTGCTGCACCGCCAGCATGCCGCCGTTGCTGTGGCCGATGACCACGGGGTGGGCGAAGCCGCGCTCCGCGACCCAGCGCGCGGCGTAGCCGTTGTCCGCGGTCGCCTCGGCGATGCTCTGGAACGCCGCCCCTTCGGCGGCGCGGCTGTCGCGGATCGCGAGGATGTCGTGGCCGCGGCGGTTGAAGGCGAGCGAAGCGAGCCCCAGTTCTGCAAGGCGCGGCGGCAGGAAGCGCGGCGCGCCGCTATAGAAGTTCATCGTGTTGCCGTGAAACAGGAGCGCCGCGCCGCGCGCTTTCCGGCCGGCGGGCTCGTACCATGCGCCCTCGAGCGGCAGCGTGTCGGTGGGGATTGAAACGAGCGAGGTATTCAGCACATGAAAATCGGCGTGGCAGGCATCGGCAAGATGGGCGCGGGCATCGCGGCGCGGCTCGCGGGCCTCGGGCACGAGATGATGGTCTGGAATCGCAGCGCCCACAAGGCGCAGGCCACGGGCCTCAAGGTGGCTGCCACTCCGGCCGCGCTGGCGAGCGCGAGCGAGACGGTGATCAGCATGCTCGCCGATGCGGCGGCGGTGAACGCGGTGTACGGCCAGATGCTGCCGGCGATGCGC
This sequence comes from Burkholderiales bacterium, assembly GCA_035689325.1. GTDB lineage: Bacteria > Pseudomonadota > Gammaproteobacteria > Burkholderiales > SG8-39 > SCGC-AG-212-J23. The sequence goes on from DASSLQ010000178.1 coordinate 14,807, forward strand.
GGGCGGCTGTTCATCGAGATGAGCACGGTACGGCCTGAAGTCTCGCGCGCGCTCGCGCAAAAAGTGAGCGGCGCGGGCGGCGCGTTCATCGAATGCCCGGTCGGCGGTACGGTGGGGCCCGCTCGCGAGGGCAAGCTCTTCGGCTTCGTCGGCGGCGAGCCAGGCGATGTGGCGCGCGCACGGCCCATCCTCGGCGAGCTGTGTCGCCGGGTCGAGCACGTCGGGCCGGTCGGCGCCGGCGCGAGCATGAAGCTCGCGATCAACCTGCCGCTGATCGTCTACTGGCAGGCGCTCGGCGAAGCGCTCGCCCTGATCAAGCATCTCAACCTGGATCCCGCGCGCGCCATTGACATCCTCGCCGATACCTCCGGTGCGCCGACGATGATGAAGAACCGTGCGCCCGCGGTCGCGGCCGCGCTCGCCGGGAAAGAACATCCGCCGACGGTGACGATCGACACGCTGAAGAAAGATCTCGCGGAGATGGTCGCCGAAGCGAAGAGCCGCGGCTACGACGCGCCGGCGACACGCGCGGCGCTCGAGGGCTTCGAGCGCGCCTCGCGCGCCGGGCTCGGTGCAAAGGACTGCACGGCAGTCCCGGTGCAATGGCTCAAAGCCGGCCCGTGATGCGATCGAAAACGTCGTGCGGCAGCGAGTCGCCGCGCCAGGCGACGTGCTGGTCGGGCCGGATGAGCGCGTAGCGCGCCTGATACAGGTCGCGCACGCCGGGCTCGCGCAGCACCTTGAGCGGCAGGCGCGCGTTGACGCTCGGCCCAGGGGAGTCCTGCGTGACGAGGAGCGTGAAGCCAGCACCGAAGTGGTCGTAGAGCGAGCTGCCGTCGGCGAGCCACGCATGCGGCGCGAGACAGCCGGGATGCGCGGAAGGTACGTAGTCTTTGAAGTGGCGCGGCGGCGGCGCGCTGCCGTCGTCGACGACGATCGGCGAGCCGCTGTAGTTGTAGCCGAGCACGACGCCGAGCGTGTTGAACTCGCGGATCTTCGCCGCCTTGATCGCGGCGCCGACCTCGGCGCGCAGCCGCGTGCCTTCCGGCGTCGCGTCGTCGAGTCCGGGCCGCCACATGTGCCTCGGCAGCAGCGCGTGATTCGCCACCGCCTCGTCCATCACGAACTCGTGCACGGGGCGGCGCTCCGCCTCGTAGCTATCGAGCAGCCGCGGCCCGCCCCAGCCTTGCAGCACCGCCGCGATCTTCCAGCCGAGATCGACAGCATCGGCGATGCCCATGTTCATGCCGTAGCCGCCGAACGGCGGATGCACGTGGCAGGCATCGCCGGCGAGGAACACGCGCCGGTCGCGATAGCGATCCGCGATCAGCCGCGACGCGATCCACTCGTCGTTGCTCAGCAGCTCGATGGGCAGGTCGACACCGGTCGCCTGGCGGATGAGCTTTCTCGCGCCTTCACCCTCAAGCTGCATACCCTCGGGCAGCGTCGCGCCGAAGAACCAGGTGTCGCCCGTGTCCATCGGTCCCGTGAGCGACGGCGCGTCGCGGTTCACCAGCCAGTACATCGTCGCGGGCCCCAGGCTGTGGGCATGCGCGATGCCGGGCGCGCGGAAAATGGTGTTGCAGTGGCGCGCGAGCGTAGCGCCGCTCATGGCTGCGCCGATGAGGCCGCGCACCGTGCTGCGCGAGCCGTCGGCACCGATCAGGTATTTGCACGCGATCGTGTCGTAGCCGATGTGCGCGCGCACGCCGTGCTCGTCCTGCGTAAGAGAGTCCAGCCGGCGTCCGAACTCAATGCAGACGCCCGGCAGCGACTCGGCATGCGCCTTGAGCACCTTCTCGAGCTCGTACTGCGGAATCCACTGGCCATGTTCCGAGTACAGCGGGTTCTTGCCCGGCGCACAATAAGACGCGTTCTCGAAGCGGCAGAGCTCGAATCCGGTGAGCCGCGTCGCGAAGACGATGTTGGAGGGATAGTCCACGCCGAGCGGCGAAGCCGCGGCGAGCTTTCCGGCAATTCCCCAGCGGCGCAGGTGCTCGCGCGTGCGCACGTTGGTCGTCTTGGCCCGCGGCGCGAGGCCCACGCGGTTGTGCTGCTCCACCACAAGGCACGAGACGCCGCGATGACCGAGCTCGATGGCCGCCGCGAGCCCGGCCGGGCCGGCGCCGACGATGAGGACGTCGGTCTCCATCTAGAGCTGCAGCAGCTTGAGCGCATTGCCGCCGCAGATGCGCTCCTTGTCCTCCGTGGAAAGCCCCGCGATGCGGTTCACCGTGGCGAGCGGGTCGTCGAGTCCCATGTCGAAGCAGTAATCGCTGCCGAGCGTCACGCGCTCGGCGCCGACCAGGCGCACCAGGTTGGTGTTGATGCGATCGTCGTGGCCGATGGTGTCATAGGTGAAACGCTTGAGATACGAGCTCGGCGGCTGTTGCATGTGCTTGAGCTCGGGCCGCACTTTCGCGCCGTGGTCCCAGCGGCCGATGAGCCACGGAAAGGTGCCGCCGGCGTGCGGCAGGTTCACTTCCAGCTGCGGGAAGCGATCCATCACGCCGCCGAAGATGAGATGCGCCACCGCGACGCCGGTGTCGTACGGATTGCCGCAGAGGTTCTTCAGGTAGTACTTCTTGGTCCGGTCAGAGCCGATGGTGTCGACCGGGTGCAGGAAGATGGCCCAGCCGAGCTCCTCGCATTTCGCATACACATCCCAGAACTTGCGCTCGTCAAGCTCCTCGCCGTTGACATTGGTGGCGAGGTACAGGCCCTGGATGCCCGGCAGCTTTGCAGAGCGTTCCAGCTCGCGCACCGCCAGATCCGGCGCCTGCATCGGCACCATGGCGAGCCCGACGAGCCGCTGCGGATGCTTGCGGTGCGCGGCGGACGCAGCGTCGTTGAACGCCTGGCTGAGGGCGAGCCCAAGGGGCGCCGACGCCCAGTACACCATGGGCGTGGTGAGCGAGAGCGCGTGCACGTCGATGCGCCGCGCGTCCATCGCCTTCACGCGCTCGTCCACGACGACGAAGCGCTCGTCGAACGCGTTGGTTATGTGCTTCGCCCGCAGCATGAAGCGCTCGCCCGCGCGCTCGAGCGAGGCGCCTTCGGCTGCGCCGTCCTTGGCGAAGAGCGCGAGCCACTCCTGCGGATACCAGTGGGCATGAATGTCGACGGTACGCATCAGCTATGATGACACGCGAGGAGGATGACAATGCGTTTCACCACGCTCGTGTTTTGCATGGTCGCAGCGTTCGGCGCACCGGCGCAGGACAACTACCCGGCAAAGCCGGTCAAGATGCTGGTGCCGTACGCGCCCGGCGGCGCCACCGACATCATCGCGCGCATCGTCGCGCAGCGGCTCACCGAATCGCTCAAGGAGAGCTTCATCGTCGAGAACCGGCCGGGCGCGAACGGCAACATCGCGCTCGAGGCGACCGCGAAGGCGCCGCCGGACGGCTACACCCTGCTGGTCGGCAACGTCTCGACCAACGCGATCAACGAGAACATCTACGCCGACCAGCTCACCATCCGGCCGACGCGCGACCTCGTGGGCATCACCAAGCTCGTCGAGATCCCGCACATCGTCGTCGCCAATGCGGGCTTTCCGGCGAACAACATCGCCGAGCTCGTCGCGCTGGCGAAGAAGTCGCCGGGCAAGATCAACTTCGCGTCCGTCGGCATGGGCAGCTATCCGCATCTCGACATGGAGCGCCTCGAGCGCGCCGCGGGCATCGAGCTCACGCATGTGCCCTACAAGGGCGGCGCCGGTCAGGCGATTCCCGCGATGATCGCGGGCGAGGTGCAGGTCGCGTTCTTCAACATGGCCTCGCTCCTGCCGCACATAAAGAGCGGACGCCTCAAGCCGCTCGCCGCCGTTCCGGCGCAGCGCCTGCCTGAATTACCCAACGTGCCGACCCTCGCCGAGCAGGGCTATCCCGGCATCGGCACCAACGCCTGGCAGGCCCTTTTCGCTCCCGCAGCGACGCCCCGTCCGGTCATCGACAAACTGTACGCCGCGGTCGCGCGCGCCCTCGGTCAGGAGAAGCAATCGCTCGCGACGAAGATGCTGACCGTCGCAGTCTCGCCCTCGCCGGACGAGTTCAACGCGCTCGTGCGGCGCGAGACGCAGGCGTGGGGCGAGTTCCTGCGCGAAGCGAAGATCAAGATCGAATGAATTCGGGGACGGAGCCCGAACTCGGGCGGGCTACTCCCTGAAATAGTTCGGGCTCCGTCCCCGAACTAGATGCGGTGGCCGACGCCGCCGACGATGCCCTTGGCGCTCAGCACTTCCGTGTCTTCGAGCGCCTGCAGACTATGCGGCACGTTCGGCGGCATGTGCGCGACTTCGCGCGGCCCGAGCTCGTAGCTCTCGCCGGCAATCTTCATCCGCACGCGGCCGCTGAGCACGACGAGCACCTGCTCGTGCGGATGCGCGTGCTCTTGCGCGCCCTCGCCCGCCTTGAAGCGCAGCATTCCCATCTCGATCTGCTCGCCGGTAACCAGGCTGCCGAACGCCGTGGAATGCTTGGGTGTTACGTATTCCTTCCTGAGCGCATCGAACTTGTAGACCGGCATTACGCCGCTTTCGTCCCGTGCAGCCCGGCGGCGGCGTCCTTGCAGGTGAAGAACAAGCAATCGCGCCTGCCGTCGTTGCGCGCGCAATGGATCTTTCCCGCCGGCACGTAGAACACGTGTCCCGGCCCGCCCTTCAGCCACTCGCCGTCGAACTGCATCTCGAGCTCGCCTTCGAGGATGAAGATCCACTGCTCGTTCGGGTGCGAGTGCGGCTCGGAGGGCTGGCCGGCCGGATAGCGCATCAGCGCGACGATCATGCGCTCGCCTTCGACGCAGCCGCCGGAGACGGGCGAGTAGCCCGGCCCGCCCATGATCTGGTTTACCTTGTGCAGATCGAACAGATGCTCGCCGGGACCTGCGCGTTTCGCTCCCGGTGTCCGCGCCTCGCTCATGTCACTCTCCTTCCCAATACCCGACCTGCTGATCCCCGCGCACCAGGAAGCGCAGCGACTCGCCAAGACCCCCGATCTTGCCGGTGTCCGG
>DASSLQ010000179.1:0-4785 GCA_035689325.1 Burkholderiales bacterium
GCGCGCGCGCAGGTGAACAACATCCATTCGCTCGCGCTTGCCGGCGACAACGATGCCCGGGCCAAGCGCCTTGCAGGCAAGCTCGAGCGCGTGCTGGTCGATGCGCCCTGCAGCGGTTTCGGCACGCTGCGACGCAACCCAGACCTCAAATGGCGCCACGACGCGGCTGCCATCGCCGAGCTCGCGCAAAAGCAACGCCGCATCCTCGGCGCGGCCGCCCGGCTGGTAAAGCCCGGCGGGCGGCTGGTCTACGCCACCTGCAGCATCCTGCGCGAGGAAAACGATGCGATCGCCGACGGCTTTCAGGCCGGACACCCCGAATTCAAGTGCCTGTCCTGCGCCCAGGTGCTGGCGGCGCAGCGCATCGCGCTCGATACCGGAGAGCGGCTGCGGCTCGCGCCGCACCTGCACGCCACGGATGGCTTTTTCGCCGCCGCCTTTGAGCGTCTTGTGTCGTCGTGATCACCAGACAAAAACCTTTACATTCTGGAGCTTATATTGCGGGCAAGGCTTCGCGTACAATGCCCGGCGCCGCTGAATAATCACTATTAAAGGCAGTCCGACAGCATGATCTTTTCCGGCTGGTTTGACCTTCCCTGGTGGGGCTTGGCGCTCGTGGCGCTCGCCACCACCCACGTCACCATTGCAGGGGTCACGATCTACCTGCACCGCTGCCAGGCGCACCGCGCGCTGGAGCTGCACCCGATCGCGTCGCACTTCTTCCGCTTCTGGCTGTGGCTCACGACCGGCCAGGTGACCAAGGAATGGGCGGCGATCCATCGCAAGCACCACGCCAAGGTGGAGACCGCCGACGACCCGCACAGCCCGCAGATCTACGGCATCAACCGCGTTCTGTGGGGCGGGGTATTCCTCTACCGCACAGAGTCCCACAACCAGGAGACGCTCGATCGCTACGGCCACGGCACGCCGGATGACTGGATCGAGCGAAACCTCTATACGCCGCGCTCGTTCATCGGCGTTTTCTTCCTGCTCGCGTTCGATCTCGCCGCTTTCGGCCTTCTGCCCGGCGGCCTGATCTGGCTCGTGCAGATGGCGTGGATTCCCTTCTGGGCTGCCGGCGTCATCAACGGCGTTGGCCATTACTTCGGATATCGGAACTACGACGTGGCGGATGCGAGCACTAACATCGTGCCGTGGGGGATCCTCATCGGTGGCGAGGAGCTGCACAACAACCACCACGCGTTTGCCTCATCGGCCAAGCTTTCCACGAAGTGGTACGAGTTCGATATCGGCTGGGTGTACATCCGCATCCTGAGCGCGCTTGGCCTCGCGACGGTGAAGAAGGTGGCGCCGAAGCCGCGTTTTGCCGAGCCGCGGGCGGTCGATTTCGACACGCTGCACGCTGTGATTGCGTACCGCTACGACGTGCTATCGCGCTATGCGAAGTCGGTGAAGCAGACCTATGGGCACGAGCTCGCACGCCTGCGGCGTTGGTCGCCGCGCGACGCCGAGGTTCTGGGATCGCTCAAGCGCGCGCTTCTGCGCGGCCAGGCCGCTGCGGGTGCGGAAGCGCACAAGCTCGCCGAGGCGCTGAAAAAATCGCGCGCCCTCGAGATCACGCTTGCCATGCGGCAGGAGCTCGCGGCGCTGTGGGAGCGCTCGACTGCATCGAAGGAGCAGCTGCTGCGCCAGCTTCAGGACTGGTGCCGGCGCGCCGAAGCGAGCGGTGTCGCGCCGCTCGTCGCGTTCTCGGAGCGGCTGCGCTCCTACGCGGTCGCCTAGCAAGGCGCGCGCGGAACAAAAAAGCCCGCTTGCGCGGGCTTTTTTATTTCAGCTTGGTTTCCTTGTAGATGACGTGCTTGCGCGCCTTCGGATCGTACTTCTTGATCTCGAGCTTGTCGGGCGTGGTGCGCTTGTTCTTGGTCGTCGTGTAGAAATGGCCCGTGCCGGCCGAGGATTCGAGCTTGATCTTCTCGCGCATCGTCTAGTCCTTTTGCTTTGACCGCGCCTTGATTTCCGCGAGCACCGCCTCGAGGCCGATCTTGTCGATGCGGCGCAGCCCCGCGGTGGAGACGCGCAGCCGCACCCAGCGGCTCTCGCTCTCGAGCCAGAAGCGCCGGTAATGCAGGTTCGGCTGGAACGTGCGGATGGTCTTGTTGTTGGCGTGCGAGACGAGGTGGCCCTTCATCGGCTTTTTGCCGGTGACCTGGCAGACGCGAGACATCGGGGTGCTCCGGAATTCGCGAAAGGCGCGGATTATACAGGGTTTCTAGAGCAATCCGCGCTCGGCGAACGAGACTGTCTGGGCGCCGGCGACGACGAAATGATCGAGCACCTTGACTTCCACCAGCGCGAGCGCGCTCGCGAGATCCCGAGTGAGCAGCTCATCGGCGCGGCTCGGCTCGGCGACACCCGAGGGATGATTGTGCGCAAAGATCACCGCGGCGGCATTGAGCCGCAGGGCCGTCTTGACGATCTCGCGCGGATAGACGCTCGTCTGGGTCAATGAGCCGGTGAACGCGACGTCGAAATCGATCGCCTTGTGCTGCGCGTTCAGCCAAATGCAGACGAACGCCTCCTCCTTGCGAGCGCCGAGCTTCAGTCGAAGGTAATCGCGGACGGCGGCGGGCGAGGTGAGCGCCGCGCTCTGCTTGAGTTTCTCCTGCAAAGCGCGACGCGCGAGCTCGATTGCCGCGCCGAATTGTGCGCGCTTCGCCGGCCCCAAGCCCTTGATGGCTTCGAGTTCCGCCCCGGCCTCCAGCAATCGGCTGATTCCCTCGCACTGTGTAAGCAGGTCGTGCGCCAGGTCGACCGCGCTCTTGCCGCGCACGCCCGAGCGCAGCAGCACCGCAATGAGCTCGGCGTCGCTTAGCGCTGCTGGCCCGTTGGCAAGCAGCCGTTCGCGCGGCCGGTCCTCCGGCCGCCAGTCGGTGATCCTCATGGCTTGGGCTTAAAATCCTCATCCCCTTAACGGGCGCAGGCGCCATGGCGTTGACCGGCAGGAAGCTGCTCCTCGGCATTACCGGCGGCATCGCGGCCTACAAGGCCGCCGAGCTGACGCGCCTGCTCGTCACGCGTGGTGCCGACGTGCGCGTGGCGATGACTGAAGCCGCCACGCGCTTCATCACGTCTACGACTATGCAGGCGCTTTCCAGCCAGGCGGTATGGACCGATCTCTGGGACGCGCGCGTGCCGGATGCCATGGGACACATCGAGCTTTCGCGCGACCGCGACCTCATCGCCGTTGTGCCGGCGAGCGCGGACTTCATCGCCAAGCTCGCGAACGGCCTCGCCGACGACCTGCTCTCCAGCCTCTGCCTCGCGCGCCGCTGCCCTTTGCTGGTCGCGCCGGCGATGAACGTCGAGATGTGGCAGAACGCCGCCACGCAACGCAATCTCGCCCGGCTGCGCGAGGACGGCGTGGCGCTCGCCGGGCCAGCGGCGGGCGACCAGGCCTGTGGCGAGGTCGGGCTCGGCCGCATGCTCGAGCCGCGCGACATCGCCGTCCAGATCGAGGCGCTGCTTGCGCCGAAAGCGCTCTCCGGCAAGCGCGTGCTGGTTACCGCCGGGCCGACGGAGGAGCCGGTCGACCCGGTGCGCGTCCTCACGAACCTGAGCTCCGGCAAGATGGGCTATGCGGTAGCGCGCGCCGCGCAGGAGGCAGGCGCGCTGGTCACGCTCGTCAGTGGTCCGGTCGCGCTGCCGACACCGGCAGGCGTCTCCCGCATCGACGTGCGCACTGCAGACGAGATGTTCGCGGCCGTCAAGAAGGCCGCGCCGGCAAGCGATGTGTTCATCTCCGTCGCCGCGGTTGCCGACTACAAGGTGAAGAATCCGTCGCCGCGGAAGATCAAGAAGGCCAACGGACGCGCGCTCACGCTCGAGCTGGTCGAGAACCCGGACATCCTCGCCTACGTCGCGCGCATGAAGGATGCGCCGTTCTGCGTCGGCTTCGCCGCCGAGAGCGAGGATCTCGAGCGCAACGCCGCCGAGAAGCGCGCGCAGAAGGGCATCCCGCTGCTGGCGGCGAATCTCGCGCAGCAAGCGCTCGGCGGCGAGGACAACGCCATCAAGCTCTACGACGAGCGCGGCGAGCACGACCTCGGCCGCGGGCCGAAGCTCGAGCTCGCGCGCAAGCTCGTCGCGCACATCGCGCTCGTCCTGCCGAGCGCAAGATGAGGAAGCTGCAGGTGCGCCTCCTCGACGAGAGGATCCGCGGCATGCTGCCGCACTACGCCACCGCCGGCGCGGCGGGCCTTGATCTGCGCGCCTGCCTTGACGCGCCGCTCACGCTCGGCCCGGGGGAAAGCCAGCTGGTTTCCTCCGGCATCGCCATCCATGTCGGCGATCCCGGCCACGCGGCCATCCTCCTGCCGCGCTCCGGGCTTGGCTCGAAGCACGGCATCGTCCTCGGCAACCTCGTCGGCCTGATCGACTCCGATTACCAGGGCCCGGTGACGATCTCGGTATGGAATCGCGGCGCCGCGCCGTTCACCATCCAGCCGTTCGATCGCATCGCGCAGCTGGTCGTGGTGCCCGTGGTGCAGGTGGAGTTCGAGGTGGTGGAGGAGTTCGCCGCGAGCACGCGCGGTGCTGGCGGCTTCGGCTCGACTGGCAAGCGATAGGTTTCTACCCCAGGCTGTCTGCCCAGATGGTGCGGGCCCAGTTCCAGGCGAAGCCCGCCTCGGCATCACTGCGTGCGGCGGAAAGGCCGCCCGCGCCCTTCACCGGCTGCAGCGTCTTGCCGTCCCACTCGTGCACGGATGAGACACGGATCGCCTCCTTCTCGGCGACGAAGCTGTAGCAGGTGTTGAGGACCTTGAA